>CAKQNH010000639.1 GCA_934255105.1 uncultured Pirellulaceae bacterium | reverse complement strand
TACTTCGCAGCGTTCCTCTTTATCCTGTCTATGGTCGGACCGCTTGCCGCAGCCGACAGACCTAATGTTCTGTTCATCGCGATCGACGACTTGAACGACTGGCTTGGTTGCTTAGACGGCCATCCCCAAGCACTGACCCCGAATATTGACGGCTTGGCCAGCCGGGGTGTGTTATTTACCAACGCACATTGCGCGTCGCCGGCTTGCAATCCATCACGGGCGGCCATTTTCAGTGGCCGTACTGCACAGCACACTGGCGTGTGGTCGAACGATAGCGCGCAATTGCTAAACCAACATCCCGATATTTTGACCATTCCTCGCGCTTTCCAACGGGCGGGCTACGCGACATTGGGGACCGGGAAAATGCTGCACGGTAGCGGGCCGGATAATCGGCGGATGTTCGAGCAATCGTTCAATACCGAACAGCGATGGAGCCCGTTCAATGGTAAATCGGTGCGTTATACCGAAGTGGAACTGCCGAGCAAGGGAGGCAACAATCCACAGCATGTGATCGAGCGTGCCAGTGGCGCGTCCATTGTATTGCCGTTGAATCGCATGCCCTCCGACCGACGTCCAGGATCGCCAGAGGGAGAGTCCTTCGATTGGGGACCGCTCGATATTGATGATTCGGAAATGGGGGACACTCGCATCACCGATTGGGCCATCGAGCGTCTGCAGCAGCTGGTCGGAGACAAGCCCGTTTTCCTGGGTATTGGCTACTATCGACCGCATATACCGCTGTGGGCACCCAGCCGGTACTTTGAGCCATTTCCACTGGATAAAATCCAGTTGCCCCATTATAGCCACGACGATCTGGATGACTTGAGTGCGGTCGGCAAGCGTTGGGCGCTTGAAGCGGACACCGCTGGAAGCCATGCTTCGGTAGTCCAACACGATCAATGGGCGCAGGCCGTCCAAGCCTACTTGGCTTGCATTTATTATGTCGATCATGAAGTGGGGCGACTGATCGCTGCTCTGGATTCAGGTGCCTTCGGCGACAACACCCTGATTGTGCTGTGGAGCGACCATGGTTGGCATTTGGGGGAGAAACAGCATTGGGGCAAGTGGACGGGATGGGAGCGTTCGACACGCGTTCCGCTGATGATTGTGCCTCCTAAGGCGACCTCCGATCAGTTTGCTTCGGCTGGCTCACGCTGTGCCCGGCCGGTCAGCCTGCTCGACCTCTACCCAACGCTAATGGACTTCTGCAACGTGCCTGGGCCGGAGAAGCTGGACGGGCAGTCGCTGATGCCACTGTTGCACGATCCCAACCTCAATACTCAGCGGCATGTGCTGACCGCTTTTGACAAAGGGAATATTTCCCTGCGGAACGAACGCTTCCGATATATTCGATATGCGGACGGATCAGAGGAACTCTACGATCACAGCGTCGATGCGGACGAGCGATATAATCTAGCCGGCAAGCCCGAAGGTGCCGATGTGTTGGCCGTTATGCGAGAACGTAGTCAAGACGTAGAGCAACACTAACTCTCAGGGAGCTCGGTAGTGGAGTGTCGATGGCTCGGGAAAGTGTCTACACTAGAAAGCCTCTTGTGAACGCCGCTTACCTACCGCTACGGAAGAGCACATGAGCTCCAATCGAAAACAAATCGTTGCCTTATTACGAAATTTAGCGTTTGCTGGCTGGGTGATAACTCTCGCTCTTGCGCCTGTGACTCAGACACTGTCGGCTGAGTTGCTGTCGGCTAAGTTGCTGTCGGAGGGGTTGCACGAACAAGCGGGTTATCGAGGCCCAGTCGATTTGATAGTGGCTGACGACGAGTCGTGGATTGTGACCCTCAACGAATTGTCCAATACGCTATCGCTGGTCGATCTCCGCTCGCAGCAAGTCGTAACTGAAGTGGCCTGCCCGGGGCGACCAACGGCTTGCGCGAAATTGGCTGACAATGAACTGCTGGTGACGTGCTATGATGCAGGGGTGGTGAGGCGTTTGCGCGTCGTATGCAATGAGGGCCGGCCTGCGGAGATGCAGTCCGTAGCAGACATTCCCACCGGCTTTCAGCCGCTGGGTGTTGCGGTCCATGTGGGATCGAATCTGGACGCTGCCCGAGCTTATGTGAGCTTGATGGCTTCGGGAGAGGTCGCCGAAATTGATCTAACGGAAAATACGGTCCTGCGTCGCTGGCGAGTGGGTGAGTGGCCACGTTACTTGGCTGTCACGCCCGATGGAACAAGGTTGGCTGTCGGCCTGAGTGGCGAAAGCTCAGTAGCCATCTTTGACTTGCCGAGCGGAGATTTGGCCTACGACGAACCGCTCAGCAGCGGCATCAATATGGGACACATGCGCTGTTCTAATGATGGCCAGTACGTCTACCTGCCGTGGATGATCTATCGCAGCAATCCGATCGATCGTGGGAATATACGCCGCGGTTGGGTGCTGGCCAGCCGCATTGCTCGGGTGCGACTGGATGGCCCATCGATTCGCGAAGCGATTTCACTGGATCCGCCAGGCCGGGCCGTTGCCGATCCGCATGGTTTGGCTGTGACACCCGATCAGGCGACGATGGCGGTCACGTCGGCCGGCACGCACGAACTGCTGGTCTACCACATTTCCAAAATGCCATTCATCGGCGCCGGTGGACCAGGCGATTTGATCGATGAGAAACTGCTGCGCAACCGCGAAGCATTCTATCGCATTGAACTCGGTGGACGCCCGCTGGCAATTGAGCCGTCTCGCGATAATCGCACTGTATGGATTGTCAACCATACGCTGGACGCGCTTCAGCAAGTCGATTTGGAGAGTCGCCAAGTGACCGCGACTGTTTCGTTGGGCGAGCCAGCCGCAGAACCTGCGCAGCAGATCGTGCATCGCGGGAGGGAGATTTTCCACGATGCGACGCGCAGCTTGGACCAGTGGTACAGTTGTCGGTCGTGTCACTTGGATGGAGGCTCTAACGCCAAGCCGATGGACACTTGGAATGATGGCAGCGCCTTGACCGCCAAGACCGTACTGCCACTGGCTGGTGTTACGGACACCGGACCATGGATGTGGCACGGATGGCAACACGATTTGGACGAATCGATCCAGAACTCGTTTGAATCGACCATGCAAGGGCCGGCGGCATCGGTGGCTGACGTGGCGGCAGTCCGCGCGTACTTGGCATCGCTGCGGCAGCCTCCCAATCCATTTCGACAAGCGTTGGACGCTCCGGCTGCGCAGCGCTCCGCAGAGATAGCACAGTTTGCGCAACAAGTGTCGCAGGGAGAAGTGCTGTTTCATTCAGCCGAAGTGGGTTGCGTCCAGTGCCACGCCGGTCCGAGATTTACCGACGGCCAGATTCACGACGTGGGGCTCGGCGGCCCGTCCGATGTGTACGTCGGCTTCAATACGCCCAGTTTGGTCGGAGTCTATCAAAAAGTCCGCCTGCTGCACGATGGAAGATCCAAGTCGCTGCGAGATGTCCTAACCTCTTGGCATCTTCCCAGCGAGATCGGCGGCGGCGCGGAGCTGGACGACGAACAGGTCGCTCAATTGATCGCATACCTCAAGACGCTATAGTCCGTGGGATAAGCTTCCAGCTTGTCGTGGGATAAGCTTCCAGCTTGTCGTGGGATAAGCTTCTAGCATGACAAGCTGGAAGCTTATCCCACATAAATGAC
>CAKQNH010000638.1 GCA_934255105.1 uncultured Pirellulaceae bacterium | reverse complement strand
CTATTACACTCGGGACAGTGGGTGGGGAATTCGTACATCGGCAGCTCGTCCTCGCGGCGATGCAGTTCGACTCGGACGATATGCGGAATGATCTTCCCCGCCTTCTCGACGACTACCCAGTCCCCCACGCGAACATCTTTGCGCGCGATCTCGTCGGCGTTGTGCAAGCTGGCACGCGACACGGTCGTACCGGCCAGTTGCACCGGTTGCAACTCGGCCACGGGCGTAATCGTCCCGGTCTTGCCCACCTGTACGTGGATGGCGTTCAGACGCGTGACCGCTTCGTACTTTTCGATTTTATAGGCGGCCACCCAGCGCGGTGATTTGCTGTTGGTCCCCAGTTTTTCACGCTGTGCGAATTGGTTGACTTTCAGTACCAGCCCGTCGACTTCGAAATCCAGCTCATGTAGTTGCTCTTGGATCTGATCGATTTCGGCGAGCACCTGTTGCGCACTGCTGAACTTGCGCACGTGCGGGGTGGGAGGGAGTCCGTAGCTCTGCAGTTCGCGCAAGAAGTCGATGTGATTGGTAGCCTTGAGCCCTTCGCAGTACCCGACGCCGTGGCAGAAGAACCGTAGTCGACGTTCGGCGGCCTGTTTGGAATCGAGCAAGCGAACGGTGCCAGCGGTCACATTGCGAGTGTTGGCATACAGCGGTTGGCCCTGCTCACTGCGCCGGAAATTGAGCTGCGCTAGATCGCTGTTGGTCATGTAGACTTCGCCACGCACTTCGAGCAGTGGTGGTGGTTGTCCGGTCAGCATGCCGGGGATGTCGCCGATGGTGCGGATATTGTGGGTGATATCATCGCCGACTTGTCCGTTGCCGCGCGTGACGGCTCGCACGAGCACACCACGTTCATAGACGATGGAAGCAGCCACACCGTCGATCTTTAGTTCTAGCACCCATTCGACTGGCTCGGGCGATTCGCCGCTCAAGCTCTTTTGAACGCGGCTGAAAAAGTTGCTCAGCTCAGCTAGGCTATAGGTATTATCGATCGACAGCATCGGCAGGCGGTGTTTGACCTGCTGCAGTTCGCCGACGACCTCTTCGCCGACACGCTGCGTGGGGCTGTCGGGCGTGATCAGGTCGGGATGGGCCGCCTCGAGCTGCTTGAGCTCGTGCTGCAAGCGATCGTAGTCGAGGTCGCTAATTTCGGGCGCGGCCTGAGTGTAATACTTGTGGTCGTGATAGACAATTTGCGAGCGCAGTTCGGCGATGCGTTCCTCGGGCGACATGATGTGTTGATCAACCTTTGCTCGTTGCCAGGCTGTCACTGGTGGCCACTGCAGCACATTCGGGTTGTTGGACGCCCTGCCGATTGTCGGCCGAATTGGGGATCAAGCACAAGAACTTAAACGGTTTGTCGCTATTGTTTTTGAATTGGTGGACTTCGTTGGGGGTGACCAGAACGACATCGCCTGCGGAGATGGTGTGCGGCGTGCCCCCTTCGTAGACTTCGCCTTGTCCCTCCACAACGTAGATTTCATGTTCGTAGGGATGATGGTGCAGCGGAGTGAACCCGCCGGGGGCGACTTCGAATTGTCGCATGGCGAAGTTGGGGGCACCGTCGGTACTGCTGAGCAGCCAGCGGACTTGGCAGCCGCTTGAGCCTTCCATGGTGACTTGTTGTAACTGGACCGAATGGCTGGGCTGGACTTTCATGGGAGTTCTCGCGAGGGAAGTGGCTAATTGAGTTTGCGAATTCGCACATTCTTGGCAACGAATCAATCGGCCCTGGGATGCTGGTCGGACCTATTGCGCCCAGCGGCGCTACTTACTAGCCCAGAGGGCGATCTCTATTAGCCCAGAGGGCGATACATTCCTGCCGGTGGCGTGAGCCACCGGATTCAAGCCAATTGATGAGCAAGCCCGGAGGGCGACACATGAATCAATATAACTCTAAATGTGAGTCTGATAATACGCTACCTAAAAGATGGGTAATCGGCGTACGATGTGCCGCCCTCTGGGCTGGGAAGCACACTTTGCATTTGCCCGGTGGCTGACGCCACCGGCAAAGATATGCCGCCCTCTGGGCTGGGAAGGTCTGCCGCCCTGCGGCGAGACTCCGAGGCTGGCGAGACTCCGGGCTGGGTTTGCTGCTAAGCTACGCGGCGTCGAGGAGCAGGGTGTCGACTGCGGACGCGAGCTTGTTCGATCAGCGGCTGAGGTTGGCGTTGGTGCTCGGTCAGCGGGCAACGCTGCAAGGCAACACCTACGAGGTGCCCGCCGAAGGCCAGCGACAGTTTCAAGGCGCGATCGAGCTGCAACTGCTCTCCCCACTCGGGCAGGCAATCGATACTGCCGGTCGTTTCGGGCGAAGTCAGATGCATGGTCGGTGGTGCATAGCCGTCGCGCAGGGCCATGGCGGTCAGGGCCAGTTCAATACTTCCGGCCGCATTGACCAGGTGCCCCAGCACACCTTTGGTGCTACTCATTAACAGGTCATCGGCGGCATCGCCGAAGGCGGCGCGGACCGCGGTCAGCTCGCTGCGGTCATTCTGTTCGGTGCCGGTTCCATGAGCGTTGATATACTGCGGCCCGTCGTGCTCCCAACCGGCTTTGCGAGTCAGTTGCCTGATCAGGTGGATCAGCGTTTCCGCTTCGCCATCGAGTCCGGTGACGTGGTGGGCTTGGCAGAGCGTTTGAAAGGCAGCGAGCTCGGCATAGATCTTAGCTCCGCGGGCGATGGCCGTGGACCGCTTTTCAAGTACCAGCATCGCGGCTCCTTCGCCCATTACAAAACCATTGCGCGTGGTATCAAAGGGGCGGCAGGCTGAAGCGGGATCGGGACCGGGAGATAGGACCCCCAAGCGATTGAAGGCGGCGATGACCATCTCCGCTACGGTGTCGGCGGCACCGCATAGTGCAAAATCGGCTTGATCGTCTTGGATCATGCGGGCAGCGGTAATCGTGCTAATTAGGCCCGATGCGCAAGCCGTAGTGTGGCACAGTCGCGGACCGCGCAGGTCAAACTGCCGGGCGATGATCGATGAGACGGAGCAGGGGAGGAATTGATCCCACCAGCGGTGTCCGTCGGCACGCAGCGGTTGCGTGTCTCGCGTCTCGGGGGGGAGATACATATAGCCAATGTCACCGAACTGGGCAGACAAACTGCAGGCGAAGCGATTGCGGTCGAGCGAGTCCCATGGCAAGTTAGCGTCTTGGAGAGCTTCTGCGCTGACGTGTTCGGTAATGCGGATCGATTTGAGTGAATACGGATCGTGATCGAGCCAGTCGACCATTCCGCAGGGGAGGCGCAGTGAACCGATACGGTCGCTATCGCGCGTCAGGCGCACGCCGCTGTGGCCACTCTGGATGCCCTGCCAGACCTCTTCGCGCGAGGCACCCAAGCTGGCACCCATGCCGATACCGGTGATGACAACTGGATCGGGATTCTCCTGGCTCCGTACGGGAGCATTCGCGGCAGCGCCGGGGAAAGGCAGGATGCTGCTGGGCTGCGTCATAATGCTGGTTGCCAAAAGAAAGGGGGGGATGAACTGCTAACAGGCTGTTTTGGCTGCAGGCACGCGCTGGCCCGCAACCTCTCTAATCGGATAATTGATCGCTGGCCGCAAGTGCAAACGTAGCTGGCACAAGCGTTTCGCATATGCCTTGAAGCTGGCGCTCTGGCTACTAC
>CAKQNH010000637.1 GCA_934255105.1 uncultured Pirellulaceae bacterium | reverse complement strand
AGGCAGGAGTGCCCGTTCTACGGCGGAAGCCTGCTGCGGTTTACTAGACGCGACGCCTGACGTGGGCGGCGTGAGTCTTGAGCATCTTAGGAGGTTTGATCGACGCACCGTCCGCAGTGGCTTCTTCACTGCTAACCACGGGGTTGCTCGCACCCACGGTTGGGTAAGGCGCCAGCTCGACGGGCTGAGCGCCATGCAACTTCAACGCAGGGGTGCTGGCGTGGTCGGTCGCAACCGCAGCACCAGCAGCGGCAGCGGCAGACCGAAGTTCGAACAGACGGCCGATTGGACTGGCCAATATGGCTGGCAGGAATATTAAATCTCCCATCAGTGCGGCACCTAACAACGAGAGCATCAAAGTGCCGAAACGCTGCGTGGGTGTGAAGGTGCTCATGGCAAAAACGCTCAACCCCAAGCCAGCGATGATCGTGGTTTGAGTCATGGCGGGTGCCACGCGTTTATAAGCCTCAAAAATCGCCTGCTTGCGATCCAAGCCCTTTCTTAGTCCATCGCGAAACCACGTCAGAAAGTGAATCGTATCGTCCACCGCTACGCCCATGGCCACGCTGGCGGTCATCATGGTCCCAATATCGACCAGGGTTCCCAAGTGCCCCATGATCCCGAAAACAATCACCAGCGGGAATACGTTGGGTGCCATTGAGATAGCGCCCGACACAATCGACTGTAGCAAATTGCGAGGTTGAAAGGCCCCGAGGAACGAGCGGGCAGGGGAGAGCAAGCAGGCCATCACGCCAGCGATCAGAACAAATGCCCACGCCACACTCTCGATCAAGCTGACCAGCAATGTTCGCTGAGCTTTGTAAACCACCGGCACGACCCCCGTGTAGACCACATCCATTTGCCCAGGATGCGTGGTTAGCTCGACCGGTTGCGAGGCCACGTTTTGGTTGTAACCATCGGTCGGCGCCAAGCCTTGAGCCAACATGGCTGACGCATCAATGACATGCGGGTGCTGCTGGCGAATAAATTCTAGATCGTAATCGGGATGAGGATCGGCAATGACGACACACGAATAGCGTTTGATATAGTCGGCCCATTCGGTCGACACCGCCGCTTCCTTGGTCAAAGGCAATACTGCGGGGTCATGCCACCACGTGACCTTTACCGACTCGTTGGTCAAGCAAGCTGAAAGCGACTTGACGAAAATCGACAGAGCTTGAGAGTGCGCTACCGCGTGGTTAATACCAGCCGCTGAGGCTGCATCCGGTGAATCCGTAGAGGCAGCGTCCGCTGCGACCGCTTTGGGACCGCTGTGACCTAGTACCAATACATTGCCAATGATGCGGCCTTGGGATTGCTTCGATTCTTCGACGATGGCTTGCAGCACATCATGGCGGACGCGATAGCTGGCCACCACCGGTTCGACCACCGTCCGCAGCGTCTTGACGAACTCACCGTAATCGACATCGTTCAGCGCGCCCAGGCGGAGACTGATTCGCCACAGCTCTGTACCTTCGGCCAAGCCATCCTTCTCGACTGCCAAGTAGTCTGAATCCAGCAGCTCGGCGCGCGACTTCTGTAGCAAGCGATCAAAGGCGGTCCGCTGCCAGTCAAACCCGCGAGTGGGGTCAGGGATGTCGCGCAAGAACGTAATTGCAGACATGCCCTGGCCGACAATATTTTGACCCTTGTAGCCGAATTCGTCCTGCATGACCGTTTGAATGCGCGAAACGGCTTCTGCTCGTTCTAGTAAACCCAACTGCGTTCGCGCCTGTCGCAGGTCTTCCTGAGTCAACGTGCCATCGGCCTCGCCGGGCCGTTGAAGCGATTCGGGAAAGCGAACTACTAACTCCATGGGAACCAAACGCCCGAAGTGCTCCTCCAACCATGCATAATCACGAATGATCTGCGAGTGGGAATCGAACATTTTGAGCAGTTGCACGCTGGTTTTGATCTGAAACAAACCAAGACCAAGACCGATAAAGGCGACAATGCAGGCGGCGTTCACATACCAAAGCCGCCGAATGATGAAGGCCCCAATGGTCTCCCAAAATCGCAGGATGAAGTTATGGGTTCTGCGCGCAGAACAGTTGTCCTTGCTCGCAGCCGGTGGAAAGACAGTCAGCGCCGACGGCAGATAGATAAACAGCAAGGCCAGCGTGGCGATAACACCCAAGGCGGAAAATATTCCGAACTTGCGTATCGGCAGAATGTTGCTTGAACATAGTGACATCAGCCCGATAGCAGTCGTCAATGCCGCTAGCGAACAGGGAAGAAGCGCATGCTTGATAGCGCGCTCCGCCGCGCCCGCCTGCCCACCTTCAGCCACAGCTTCGCGATAGTAGTTGACGATGTGTATGGCCCCAGCCATACCCAGTACATACACCAGCGAAGGCATCGTGAGCAAAATTGCATCAACTGACGCATTGCCCCACCACACCAAGCTCAGGCTGGACATAGCCGCGACACCGCCGACAAAAAACACCATCATCATCAATTTGACGGATCGCAGTAGCAACAGCGAAAGCCCCAGCCCCAGGGCCAGCGAATAGCCGATCAGACGCACCAGGGTGATCGTTCCCTCTTCGTCGATGGCCACATTGTCTACCGGTGGACCACCGATGTGCATGATTGGTTCCGCTGCCACAGGCTTGGCGGCCAGCCATGAGAACGGCGGCGGCGCGGTGGTAGGTACAGCCGGCGTGGCGATCCCACACTCTTCACCGATATCGAATAAGCGACCGCGAGTTTGCCCCAGCATGCCCCGGCCGATAACACGTCCTAAATTGCGTCGAGCCGGTTCGGAGAGGGTCAACACGACGCTGGTTTGTCGATCTGGTTCGTCGACATCAACCGCATCGAAAAAATCGTACCACACGTGCGACTGGTCGACCGGATCCGCGGCTTGGAAGGCGTGCAAATCCCCGGCGTAGGAGCTATCGACGGCGCGCTGAACCACTAGATCCCAAGTGTCCTGCCAGCCTTTGGGAAGCTCGGCCAGTTTGTCCGCGGCGAGCAGATTGGGGAGGTCGGCGCTTTTCCATGAGAATCCAGCCGGTACTGGTGGGCCATAGAGCGTGCCTGTCAGGCGCGCGATGGCATCGCGTTGGCCAGCGGTTGGTTCGGTGGGAGTTGCCAATGAGCCACCCTCGCCCGCCAAACGCTCGACCACTTCGGGGCCCGTTTCAATCGTCTTCAGCAATGGTGCCGAGAGCAAACGCGGATCGGCCCAAAAGGGATTAGGTTTGGCATCTGTGCCTGGATCGCCAAAGGCAGCTATGAACTGCCCTTCCAAAATGAAACCGCCTGTTGCCCTGGAGAGCGCCCGCCCGATAGCACCGACCACATTGGGATTACCGTCCCAGCGGTAGAGGCGACCATCGGGGGTGACGTAGTACGAGCGACCGTTTTCGTCGTTCAGCCACTTCTCGTTCTTGCCGCCCCAATTGGTCGCATAATCTCTGCCGACGAATAGAGCGTATTCCGTCCCCAGTTTCTTCGCGCGATAGAAGTCGTTGGTGGGATCATCTACATCGCTCGGAGCTACCTCACTCTGCAGCTTGCTGAGGAACATCTTCAGACGCTGGTCGTCTTGGCTGCAGCCCTTCCAGGTCGCCACCACAAACTGCTCGCTGACGAACTTCTTGGCAAACCAAGCTAGTTCTTCCGTCTCGCGAAAATCC
>CAKQNH010000636.1 GCA_934255105.1 uncultured Pirellulaceae bacterium | reverse complement strand
AACGGCTGGCCAATCGACTTCTTGTAGCTGTAAGCCGCGATGGTCGGCAGTTTGGCAAGCAAGCGATGGATTGATACCTCTACCTGCCGAGCGTCATGCGGGTCTAGCGAATCCTGATAAAACGTCGACAGGGCACCAACCACTGAAGACAAGATGGCCATGGGATGCGCGTCCTTGGGAAACCCATTGTAGAAGGACCGCATATCTTCGTGGATCATCGTATGTTGACGAATCGATTCACGGAAATCGCTCAATTCGCGCGCGTTGGGAAGTTTGCCGTAGATCAGTAAATAAGAAGTTTCTACAAAGTCGCAGTGTTTGGCGAGTTCTTCGATGGCGTAGCCGCGGTAGCGGAGGATCCCTTTCTCGCCGTCCAGAAAGGTGATGGCACTGGTCGTGCTGCCGGTGTTGACGTAGCCTTCGTCAAGCGTGATGCAGCCCGTCTCTTTGCGAAGAGAAGATATGTCAATTCCACATTCGTCTTCCGTACCCACCACTACCGGCAGTTCAATGTCCATGCCCGCCACCGATAGCTTCGCGTTCTGGGCGGGGGTAGTCTGAGGCTTGATAGCAGAACTCATCAATCATCTCCGGTGGAAGACGGCAGGAGGATCGCCGTCGTATCAAAGCGTGAAACGGGCAGGCAACTGCGTATTAGCGGAGTTGCTCGACGCTAACTGCGAAAAGAGCAGTTTACCCTTCCAAGCTCGGCTCGACAATTGACCGTCAGCGGATATTGGCGGCCTGAGCGGGGGCGGGCTGAGCTTCGAGCAGTTTAGGGTCGAAGGGGAGCTGTTTTTGGTAGAGTGCGATGAGTTTATCGGCGATTGGCCGCTGGGCCACAGTGGCTCGCGGGAGGGACTTCTCTTGCCAGCCGATGGCCGTTGCGAACTCCCCCGCTGCGGCATGGGCGGCGGCCAGCAGAGTTAAATCGCTAAAATCTTTGTACTCACTGATCTCGCAGACCGTCGTGGCCACTGCGATCGCCTGGGCTGGATCCCTGATTTTTGCTTCCTGAGAGGTGGCGAGCAGCCAAGCTTTGTTTTGTAGTGCCAGCAGGTACTTGGGGGCCAATTCAATGGCGCGGCTGTAGTCGGCCAATGCCTCAGCCTCCTGTGCTAACATCTGATAGTTGTAGCCGCGATTATTGATCGCCACGGCCGATTCAGGCGACAGCTCGATAACCTGGCTGAAATCGGCGATCGCCCCTCGATGGTCGCCTTGCTGGAACTTGAGGAAGCCGCGCCCCATCCAGGCAGAGATGTCGCGATCAGCCAGCTCGATAGCTGTGTCGTAATCCCGCACGGCCTCGTCGAGCTTACCCAGCAGTTTGAAGGCTATGGCGCGCTGTGTGTAGAGCACGGGATTATTGGCGCTCAACTCAATCGCCTGTGAATAGTCGGCCAGGGCCGCGTCGTATTTGCCCAGCGAAGTATACACGCCCGCTCGATTGATCAGCGGCACTGCGTCCTGCGGATCACGCCGGATCGCTTCGCTGTAGTCTGCGATCGACTTGTCGTAATTCCGCATGGCGGCGTGAAACAGGCCCCGGCTGGAAAAGGCATGCGCCTGGTCGTACCCCAACTCGATGGCTCGGTCGAAATCTGCAATGGCCTTCTCCGCATCGCCAACGGCCCAGTGGCAACTGGCGCGAAGTGTGTACAGGCGTCCCTCGTCGGGCGACTTCTCGATCAGCTCGTCGTAAATTGGCCCAGCCTCGGACAGTTTGGAGACGGTCACGCCCGCCACGGCCCCAGTGTGGCCACTGAATGTTCGAATCAAATACGACTTGTCGCGTACCTCAAGCACGGTCAGCAAGTCTCCTTTGTCAATGGTATCGAGCACCTTTTCGCCCAGCGTCAGCTTCATCTCCATCTTCGCCACGACCGGCTCTGAACTCTGCTGAGCGTGACTCTGCTGGGAGAGGGCAAGCCCTAGACTGCAAAATACAAACGACAAACAGAGTGCAGACTTTGCGAGTCGAAGCAATACGAGGTGCATGGTGGATTTTGAGGTGGAGTTTTGGAAGTCGAACGGCTGACTGGGCGGAATATCTCTGTCTATGATATTTCGGGAGATAACGATTGCAATGGATGCAGGGGTTCACATTTGCCCCAAACTAGCTATACTTCCAGGATGAATTGATGTCCCCTCGTTTGGTCTTACGCCATAGAGTCCTCGAAGTACGGAGTGGAACAGCATTCCAGGTTTGACTTGGCACAGTAGCGAATCGTTGGGAGGCAAACGCTGGACGTTGGTCGAGCAAAAGCCCACAGTCGCACCTACCATGAACGCTCCAACCACACGTCCAGCTTTAGGCAATCCGGCACCGGGCCTGCAACCAAGCCTGCAGAATACTCAACCGTTTCCGCAGGCCCAGCCGCAAGTGATCTACGGACGCTAATTACTTAGGCATCAGCACGCTATCGATGACGTGGATAACGCCATTGGCAGCGTCGATATCGGTCTTCACCACAGTCGCTTTGTCGATCATTACCTTGCCGTCTTTAGCCTTGATCGTCAGTTCCTTTCCATTGACGGTCTTGGCAGTCGACAGTTTGGCTGCATCGGCGGCCATGACCTTACCGGACACGACGTGGTAGGTCAGTATCGCGGTCAGCTTGTCCTTATTCTCGGGCTTGAGTAGATTCTCGACGGTCCCTTTAGGAAGCTTGGCGAAGGCCTCATCCGTGGGTGCGAAAACGGTAAAAGGCCCATCGCCTTTGAGCGTATCGACCAAGCCGGCTGCCTTCACTGCGGCGACTAGCGTCTTGAACTGGCCGGCACTGACGGCAGTGTCGACGATATCCTTCTTCGACGCGCTGTCTGCCGGGTGAGCGGCTACCAACTTGGTTGTAGAATCGTGACTAGCTGCGGCTGCTGTCGAAAGTGGACACTTTTCGCCGGCGCTGAGTGTGGTGGTGGATAGCAAGGCCATCAAGCAAAAAAACTTCTTCATCGTACTGTCTCTCTTAGAAGCGATCATTCGGGCATGTCGAGCGGAACATCCATTCAACATCTAGGTAGTAGGCCGCCCGCAGACAATGACCACTAAAAATCTGAGAGAACTGTTCCATCGATGCATAGGCTCGTAGCAAAATGCGGCACATGTATTTTTGTGCTGAAGCAATTGGCACCATCTGCCAGAACTACGGCTCCTCCTTTAAAAGCTGCTGGACGATCGTTTCGATGGTTTGATCGCCGGTCGTCCCTTTCCAACGCAGTTCGCCCTGCCACCAATGGCGAATGTAACCCTGCTTGTCGATGACGTAGACGGTCGGCCACATCGTGTTGCCATACGCCTTCCAGTTCCCCGATTCCAGGTCGATCAGGATCGGGAACTCAAGTTCTCTCTGCTGGGCTGCCGACTTCACCGCCTCGGGGTCGCGTTCGTGGGCAGTCTCGGGTGTCTGGATTCCGATGACCACTACACCTTGGTCGGTCAGCTCCTTATGCCAACGTTGGTAGACATCAAAATTCGCATGGCAGTTGTGGCACTCAAAAGCATAGAAGTGCACCAGCACCACCTGGCCGCGCAATGCTTGCATCGTCAGCGGCTGAGAATTTAGCCAGTGTTCGACTGGCACGAATTCGGGAGCCATGGGGTAGATGCGTTTTAAGCTCTCGGTATCAAAGTGGTCGCC
>CAKQNH010000635.1 GCA_934255105.1 uncultured Pirellulaceae bacterium | reverse complement strand
CGACATCTTCCGTCTTGATGCGCCGCCAGCTCTTTCTTGATCTCGGTGGATTCAAAAAGTGCTTGCGAGTCGTTCACGACTGGGATCTTTGGCTTCGCGCCGCTGAACACCATACGGTGGCCTTCTGTCCGGAACCGCTCGTTCGCTATCGCGTCCATTCTTCAGGAATCAGTAAGACGGGAATCGAAACGATGTTCTGGGAACAGGAGCAGATTCTGGATGATGCCATCACGCGCTGCAAAACGCGTCAGCTTGAAGTACCGTCCTCGCTTTGGGCCCGGGCCCGGTTGAGTTCTGCATCTTCCGCAGCGTTTGCCGCCGCCAACGCTGGGCAATGGGGGCTGGCCACTAAGATGTACGGGCGACGAATCGCACGTGCCCCACTCTCGGTCTCGGGGTACAAAGGTTTGCTCAAATCCGTGCTGCGGAGAGCGTAAGTGCGAATTTGTGTCGATGCCCGTTGCCTCAACCGATCGCACGTTCGCGGAATCGGACGCGTATTGACGGAAGTCATCGAGCGATCACCAGCCTCTTTCTCTTGGATCCTGTTGGCCGATCGTCAAGATCTGCCGTTCCACCAACCAGAACATGAAGATCTTCGAGTTGTCACCCTGGCTGAGCATGGCTATCGCTACCACACTTGGACTCAGTTGACACTGCCTGCAGCGGCGGCATGGTATCGCGGCAACGTCTTGCTCTGCCCATCGAACGAAGCCCCGGTGCTGTCGAAGGTTCCGACTGTCTCGATCGTTCACGACGTCATTGAGTGGAAGCCTGATTTTGTCGGTGAGTCCAAAAACTCATTCTATCGTGGCCGCTTGCTACCACGAGCATTCTCACGCTCGGCTAAACTGGTTACGGTTAGCCATACGTCCGCTGCTGAGATCCAACAACTCTGGCCCAGTTGTAGGCCGGAAGTCATCTACAACGGCGTCTCCAATCTGTTTCTTCAATCCCGCAATGCGCCGGTTGAATGCGAGCACACCCAGGTCAACTCACTGGCTCCGTACATCCTGTACATTGGCGGAACGATTCCGCGCAAGCGGTTTGATTGGGCTCTGCGTGTCTGGAAGCCGTTTGCCGATCGTGTGAAATTGGTCACACTCGGCATTGATCCCTCAAAAGGGGAGCAGCGAATCGCGGAGCTGGACGCTCGACTCCGCGACCGGATCGAGTTCCTCGACTTTATCCCTGACGAGAAACTACCGGACGTGATGGGCGCTGCGAAGTGCGTGCTTTATCCGACGTTGTACGAAGGATTTGGCCTGCCGGTGATTGAGTCAAACGCGGTAGGTACGCGGATCTTTCACAGCCCCTGTGGCAGTCTGGCGGAATTGGTGGGGCCGCTTTCTGTCTCCCTACCTGTGGACGACGCGGCGGGGTGGGCGCGGGCGCTTACCCACGCGATCGAAACAACTCCGTCTGAGACAGAGCGAGATGCCGCCCGGGCGTGGGCAAGTCAGTTTGATTGGGATAGCACCGCCGACGCCTACCAGTCCGTGTTTCATTCCGTCTTTCGGGGATAGGAGACGCATGGGAGCGCTCGGTATCTTAATACTGTTCGTTGGCCTGCTAATCGGTGGTCTGTTCCGACCTTGGATCGGCGTATTTGGCTATCTCTTTTTCGCGATACTCTGTCCCCAGTGGAATTGGCGATGGAGCCTGCCGGACATCAACTTCCAGAAATTCTTAGCGGCTGCCGCCTTACTAAGCTTTCTGCTTAGTGGAATGCAGTATCACCGCTTACCGAAGTGGGGCCGAATCGCCGTCGTCTGCTTGGCAGGCACGTTGCTACTCAACTTCATTAGCGGCATGAGTTCAATCGACCCCGCAAAAACCGCGTTCTTTCTGGATGTCTTCGGGAAGATCACGCTGATGACATGTCTCGCGGCTGGTGTGTTGTCTGACCTGAAAGTCATTCGGGTAGTCTGCGTGATGTTAGTTATCGCGCAGGGATGGAATGCGTTTAATATCAACCAGATTTACTGGCAGCTTGGCTTCTTGGATCTAAATTCCATGACCTGGAACTTTCTCGACAACAACACCTACTCCATCTCCAGCCTGCCAATCATGGCCTTGGCGATCGGCCTGATTTTCGCCGATCAAAATAGATGGGTACGATACTTGGCGGGAGTCATCCTGGCACTACAGCTGCATCAGATCATGCTGCTCGAATCTCGGGGAACCATGCTTGGAGCAATCTTGTTGTGCACAATCGCCGTTTTCGTGATGCCCAAGAACCGCTTTAACTGGAATGTTACCGCATTAAGTACGGTTGCAATTTTAATTCTAGCTGGCCCCCCCGTGTTAAAGGAGTTCTCGTCAATCTTTGTTAGCGAGGATGAGCTCGATACATCCGCTGACTCGCGATACTACCTGTGGCAGGCTGGACTAGAAATCACCCTCGACAATCCGATCCTAGGCGTGGGGCCGTGGTGCGGTGAAATGGTAGTGCCAACTTACTACCGCGGGGAGATGACGATGGGAAAGTATAAGGCATTGCACAATCTTTTCTTTGAAATGTCGACTGGCGCGGGGATCCCAGCACTGTTACTGTATGTGTCTTTCTTTCTTTCTGCATTTTGGGCTCACTGGAAACTCTGGCGTTCAAAACTGCCAGTGCCACCACCTCTAACTGCGGTCAATATTGCAATTCTCTGTGGCATACCGGGTTACTTCCTTGCCAGCATGTTTTCCAGCGGGATTTTAATCGAGAGCCCCTACGTGCTGGTGGTGTTAGGAATCGCAGCAGTCGCCGCAAATCAACAGGCAGATTCAACGGAAGTCACACCTGAACAGGATGAAGCCAATTGCGTTTAGTCCGAGAGTGTTAGTCGATGGCGTCCACATGTGCAAATGCAAGTAGCGGAAACGCTACGGTTGATTTTGTGCTGCGACTTTATAACAATCCGTTCGATGGCGCCTCTGCCCAGTTGGCTAGGCCAGTAAAGCAGTTGATAAGTCAATCACCTCACCTTCCGGCCTAGATCCCTCGTGACAAAGAAATAAGTAGACGTGATATGAAAAGTTCAAAAATTGCGTTTATATTTATGTCAGTGGTTTTGATGCATAGCAGCCCCGCGTCCACGCAAGTCGTAGAAGTGGAGTCTGGCCCACAAGCTACCAAGCAGGACACAAGTGAACCTATCGATGAACTGGTGAAGCGATTGAGGCGGCAATTGGCTGAGTTGGACGACCGTGTCAGCAAACTCGAAAGCGGGGCAGTAACAGCTCCCGTTCCTAGCGAACTATCTGCACAACAGAGAGAGCCGCGTGGCAATGTCACCCACTCAATCGACACCGGTAAAAAGCCACGTCTGACCTGTGAGAGCTTCCAACTGGTCGGGGGATACATTGTGCCTCAGGCGTTCGCGAGGCCGGGTCTAGCAATTGATTTCGATAATAACAGAGTCTATGCGGGGACTCATGCTCACGAAAATGGTATCAACGTATATAGCTTACCAATGATAGGGACAGAGGAAAACATTGCAAATTGGCCACGATTGTCAAAAATAGAAACGATTCCTGAGTTTTGGGAGGCTGTACCTACTTCTCAAAGAACAGACGCTAACGGGATTGAGATTCGTGGCGATAAATTATGGGTGTCACCTCGCGGTTGGTATACGCAAGTGCCACAGCCTTTTTTAC
>CAKQNH010000634.1 GCA_934255105.1 uncultured Pirellulaceae bacterium | reverse complement strand
CGCATGAATAGTCGGGATAGCAGCCGAGCGTGCTTGGCAGCATCCTCGCTGTCGGCCTCTAGTAGATTTTGATTGACGTTGATCTGGTAGCTGAGCTTGAGCTTGCCTTCGTCGTCCAGCAGCCATAGGGCGCCACCCACGGCGGCCAAGGCATCGACAATTCGCTTGAGGACGGCAGGGTAATATTCCTCCGCTGAGGCATCGCTCCGCGAAAGCTCGGCGATCTCGTTGATCAGCGTGCGAATCTGTTGCTTGGTTTGCTCGACTGACTCTTGGGAAGGTGTGGCCGACATGAGGAGCCTTCAACGGTAACGTGGACTATTGAGATACGATTTTTGGGAAACGATTTTGAGCTGCGGCAGCTTAGAAGAACCAGCCTTGTTGAAAATTGCGAATATCCAAAACGACTCGTCTTGCAAAAGGTTCCCGCCGATCGCCGTCAAGCGACAACAGGTTTCGGAGCGGCACAGCCCACTAGTGGCTTGTACCCTTCCTCCGACGTTAAGCGGACACCGCTGGGACGACAAGCTAAAACCTCAGCCCACAGCCACCTTAGCCGAGAAGCCTGAGCGGACGTAACGGTTATAACAAGTGGCACTTGCGGGCAGGTTGTACCAAGAGTATAAACAAGTTTGGTTGCAGTGGGAGTAGCCGCACGATGCAATGCTTACTTTATTTCACTACTTTGGGACAAGGGCGCAAGTGGACGCAGAAATCCAGCAAGCGTTGCAATTACTCCCCACCCCCCCAGTCCCTCGCCCGCCGCAGCCCGGCCAAGTGGCCCAGTTAGCGCATTTAATCGACGGCGATCTAACTCTACAGCCTCTACTCGAGCAGTTGCTGCCTCAGCTTTGCAACCTGTTTGGTGGGGCCGCAGCGGTGGTTTGGATGAAGGCCCATGGTGCCCGCTCGGCTATTGTGGGGGTCAAGTACCAGATGGATCGCTTGCTGCCAGAGATTTCTACGCAAAAGCAGCACCAGCTTTTGGTGCAGTTGGCCTGGCAGGAGGCTCAGCCGCTGCTGGTCGAACCGCTGGATAACGCTCTGAAGCGTGCTGATCTCGAGCTGCCGCACAATCCGACAGGCCATCCGCTGCTGTTTGCCCCTGTCATCCATCAGGGTGAAACGCTGGCGCTGATAGAGATCGCGTTGACGGCATCGACGGCCGAACTGACCGCCACTCAAAGGCAACTCTACATCCGAGCGGCCGGTCTGGTAGCTCGCCGGCTGGTGGGTGGCTTGAGCGATCGCATTCATCCCGCTCCACCATCGGTCGACCGAGCCATCGAGCATTTGGAGAGTTTAGGGGGCGAAGTGCGGGATTTGCAGCAACAGATCCGCCAGCGACTTGACCAACGCTTGCAATTTTTTGAAGGCTGGGCCTTCGCCTCGCTGGCAGACAAGCAGGCCTTTGCTAAACGAGTACAGCAAATGCTAGACGGGCTCGGCTTGCGCGTGGCATGCCCCGAGTGCGGCCACGCGGCGATTTTGCGCGCGGTAGCCATAGGCAATGCCAAGCACGGAGCGTTTGTGTTCGACCATTACTTGGACAGCGGACGCACCTTTCACGGCGGCTCGACGATGGTGCCACTAATTCGCGTCATCAGCAAACCCGCTCGCCGCACCGCCAAATTAGGGTAAGTTCGCGTAGCGCTGTTGCGGCACGGCCCGTAGAACGGGCACTCCTGCCCGTTTGCAACATAGCACGCCCGATGTTTATCGCCATAGGTCATTCGCATCATTCTGCGCCGGTAGGCGCAGCCAGCCTCACACATCGCACCCCTGCCCGCGCGCGGGAGGGGTCGAGCCTTGGCGAGGGGGAGGGCCGGAAACGGATTAACGGATTGCACAGATGTAGATTGCGCGTGCCCCTCTCCCTCGCTTAGGCTCGACCTCTCCCAGTGGGAGAGGATCCAGTGCGAGCAGAGCTAACGCAAGAAAATCGATAGAGCAAAGGCTCGTGAAAAGATGTGGGGTATAAAAAGGCACTCCTGCCCGTTTGCAACATAGCACGCCCGAACAAGCATCAGCTTTTCCGCATAACTAAACATGCGCATCAAATTCGTTCTATTTCATCCGTGCGCAGCACGCCTGCGGCGTATAAAAAACACAGAAAGAGCGATCACGAGTGCAGCGGCCGCCAGCACCCATACGGTATATCCTCGCTGAAATTCTGGCTCGGGGAATCCGTAATAAGACAAGAAGAACACCTTGGGGTTTAAATCGAGTGAGGTCTCACTGTTACTCTTGAACTTAGCGATACTTTTTTCGAACTTGGTTGTCCTCGTATACGACTGAGTGAGTGTCACGCCTCCGCTGGCGACACCTGGCGTCATCGACTCCCTGTACTGCGTCTTGGCTCGTTCCACTCGCTCCACGACGTTGTATTCGGATTCGGATATAAAGCAGTTGTTGGAAGGATCGCAAATGAAATAGGATGCCTCATATCCGAATAGAAAACTTCCCGTTTGATCGAAATCGTAAGTGAAATCGACTCTCCACAAACCCGAATCCTCAAGCACTTTCAGGCTCAATAATTGAAACCTCGGAGAGCTTACAAACTCACTCAAAGCAATTCCGTTAACTCGCGTGCCGGCTAAAAGAGCTTTTATTGGTGTACTAGCATTCATCTCGCTCTCCCATAGCTCCAATGCTTTTGGATTCGCCATGGGCTCGAGTGCTACGATAGAATCTGCGCCACTTTCCCCACGCTGAATCGCAAACAGGTAACGAGCGTTCTTGGCTCTAACAATTTTCCCAAGGCTCTGGTCGCTGGTACTCATATTAGAGACCTGCATTACTTGATCTCCGTCCATCACGACCTCGAATGAATCGGTTATGGCGGCCTCGTTATCCATCTGAAATTCATATACTCCAGTGGCGCTAAAATGCAATTTGGGACTTCGCGGCAATTGCTTCAGAATTGCAATTGGGTCATCCGCCCCAAAACAGACTGCGAATGGGACGAAGACCAGTGGAAGATACGCGAAACGGCCCATCATTTGTCTCCTATTTCGCGTAATTTGAGTAAAGACAACCCGAGTGCCCAAAACCAATGCACAGCCTCAAAAACGCACAATTGATTATACTAATGCTTGCTAGCATAAAGGTACACTTCTGGAGAAGCCCGTGCTCAACCTTACCTGCCACTCCAGCGGTGCTGTCCTGCCGGTGCGTGCAACGCCGTCGGCCAAACGCAACGCTATTTCTGGGGTCCACGATGGGATGCTGAAGGTTTCCGTAACGGCACCGCCCGATGACGGCCGCGCCAATGCGGCCATCGTAAAACTGCTGGCCAAGTCGCTGAAGATCAGCAAATCGCGGGTGCAACTGCTGTCGGGTGCCACGCAGCGGCAAAAGAAATTCCTGCTGGTGGATGTGGATCTCGCCACTGCGGCTAGCTTGGCTACGAGCGACGGGAGTTAGCGACCACGTCCCTTTTTCGGTAACCGTTGACGGTTAACGTAGAGAACGTAGATTCGCTGTCTCATTGATTCAGAGCTAGAGGCTGCTTAACTCGGTCTACGTTGCAAGCGGTTGAGGACAACCGCTCTACGTTACAAGCGGTTGAGGACAACCGCTCTACGTTGCAAGCGGTTGAGGACAACCGCTCTACGTTGCAAGCGGTTGAGGACAACCGCTCTACGTT
>CAKQNH010000633.1 GCA_934255105.1 uncultured Pirellulaceae bacterium | reverse complement strand
GTTCTGCAGGATATTTCGAGTTTTTTTACGCGCAAATGCCGTGCCATGCAACCGGCATATGCTTATTTAAGGACTAGGTATTCCAACATGTCTACCAGCTTTACGCCGTGCAGCGGGTCGTTGGCCTGGGCGCTAGCTGGTTGAGCATGCGTTTCCGGCCGATCGTCCGGGGTACCTTCGGATTCGTGTTTGTCGGGCATCATGGTTGTTTCGCCTTGTATAATAAATCATCTGGGTAGCATTCAGTGAAACGCTACTCGCCGACTGATTTTGTGTGCCTCAGGCCAATTTGAGCCGATTATGAACGAAACACAACACCGCCGCGTCTCCTTTTCATTGCCCGCTCTGGAGCGGTTTTGCTACTTGATGGGGCTTTCCCTGCGCGGGGGCCAATCGTTTGTCGAGGCGCTTCGCGCGTACAGTCGGGCGGGGAAATGGGATGCGCAACCAGTCATCGATGCGGTCATTAATGGCGAAAGTGCCGCATCGGCGCTAAAAAAGTCAGCGGACTTTCCGGAGCTGCTGATCGGAATGGTTGAGGTGGGGGAGGGGGCCGGCAAGTTGGACGAGACATTTCTTCGGCTGGCGGACTACTACCGAGAATTGATTCGGTCACAGCGTCTATTTCGGCAAGGCATTTTCCGGCCCGTGCTTCAACTGATCGCTGCAGCGGGAGTCTTGAGTCTGCTGTTTTTCGCCTTGGATCACATCCAACGAACGGTGACGGTCGTTGTCGCACCCGACCTGTTCGGTTTGGGATTGCCACCGCTGGGAAACATGGCCTTGGTGATTGCGGTAGCGGCCCTGTTCTTGCTGGCGTTGAGTGTGCTTGTGTGGCGGACGTCGCGCGTCCGTGGACCATCGCGTCTATCCGGACTTTTGCGGCGATTGCCTGGAGTGGGCACAACGTGGAAACGAATCTCGACATCTCGTTTCGCGTGGACGCTTGGCGTCGCCATCGATGCGGGCACCGACGCCGTGACCGCCATGCGCTGGGCTGTGCGTGGTTCTTCGGACGCAGCGTACAAGAGGGTTGAGAAGCAGTTGATTGAATCGCTGCAGAGCGGTGAGTCTTTCGAAGCCGCACTGGCGGCGACACATCGCTTTCCACCAGAGTTGATTCAGGCGGTCGCCGTCGGCGAGTCGACCGGGCAGATAACCGAGTGCGTTCAGCGTTTGTCCGTCGACTACGACGAACAGAACGCAATCGCCCTGCGGCGCATGGGGCAAGTCAGCGGGGCGGCGGTCTCCTTGTCGATAGTGCTACTGCTGGGGTTTACCGTCGTGTCGATGTACTCGCAATACATGCAAATGGTCAGTGGCGCGCTGAGTGCTAATTCGCAGACTTTGCAGCAAATGCGCGAAGCGGTAGCCTCGGTACCGCTTGATAGCAGTCAAATATTGCGCCCCGGCACTTCTGGCATAGATTCGGCGTTAGGCGCTTCCGCCCTCTCGAAATCCAGCCCAATGACCTCTAACGGAAAGGGGGCAGCGTCAGCCAGCGGCGCGGACAACGAGATGATCCAGACTCGCGATCGGATGGTTAAGGAGTTTGTTGAGAACAATAGCGACTTCAGTAAGATCGAGTCGATCTACACCACCCTCAGCCGCTTCAACGAGATGACGCCTAATGAATTCCTGGACGCCATTGGTGGCGACGCGCCGCCACCCAAAAAGCCAGCCCCACGCACCGATAAACCTAGCGCCAGTCAGCAGCCAACAAAATAACTTTTTACTGCCAACCGCGAAGCAGACCGCTATCTGTCGTGGATCGCTCCGCCGATCCTTGCTTTTGTAAACAAAAAAAGAGCAATTGATCGGCGGAGCGATCAACGACATAACGGTGCACTTGATCGGCGGAGCGATCAACGACATAACGATGCAATTGATCGGCGGAGCGATCAACGACGATGAGCCTACCGGAAGTGCTGCTCGATGAACTCGACCGTCGCTTCGCCACGCATCGTATGGCCGCCTTGGAAAAATGTGATCGCCGTTCGCTCGCCGATTCCGAGTTGGTCGTAAACCCGCCGCACTTTAGCGTACTCCGACGCGACCCACGAATCGGGCGCGACGCGGTCGTGGTGTCCACGCTCAACCATGAACGGTCGCGGCACCATCAGATACGCCATCTCCGCGTAACTGAACGTGTTGCCCATATTGAAATATGGCATCTCCCACTCCTTGGTACGCATGAAACTGTGTCGGTCGTGCGTGTCAGTCACCTTGCGCGTCCAGTCGTTGAAATCCGATGCGCAGATAGATAACGCATAACGGGTCAGCACAGTCGGAATGCGGACGGCCGACTCACCTCCGTAGCTGTTTCCGTAAAATGCGATCCGCTCCGCGTCCACTTGAGGCAGGTCGGCCAGCCAGCGAGTGATTTGGTCGTGCTGCAGCAGCAGAAACGAAAAAAGTGTCTTGCCGATCGAGTTGGCTTTGCGGTCGAGCCATCGATATTCGTCCTCGCCTCGATACAGATTGTGCGGTGCGAAAACAATGTAGCCACGCGCGAGGAATTTTCCAGCGATCCCGTTGTAGCCGCCATCAAGGATATTTCCCGGCAACCCATTGCGCCCGTGCTGTACAACGACCACAGGTCGCTTCTCACCATCCTGAATGCCTTCGGGTAGCATCAAAATGCCCCAGGCAAACAGATCATCCGCGACATCGAGAACGATATCATAGGCGACCCAGTCGTCGGTCCTGCTGATCAATCGAGAACGTGGGTTCGGAGGTAACAACGCATCGTCGAACTTACCGAGCACTTCCTTCCAAAACCGTTCGCGATAGACTTGCGTCTGGCTCTTGAATTCGTCGTCGATAGGTGTGGTTGGATGCTCTGCGTTGGTTGACCAACGAATGTCGTTGAGTTCAGGCAGCGTCTGATTGAGGAAGAACTCGTCCCGCACACCTGCGGAATCACGAGCTAAGCGCTGGGTATAGTCGTCCAGTTCTCGCCGCTGGCGATCGTGTCGCTCACTAATCCTTTCGCTCAACGCCTGCAGCAACTCGCTCGGTATGGCGTCCGTGGGTTGGACGAGTTCAACGCTGAGTGCCTTGGCAAATTCCGTGACCGCTTGCTCTCGATAGGGCGGGCGAGATTCCTTCGACAAGTCTAGCGGCATGGCTTTGTCTTTGGTCGTGTTGACCGTTGGCCCCCGGCTTTCTTCTTTGAGGAGAGTGCGTGGTTGGATCAGCGACTCAACACCTTCGTCTCCGAACTCGCTGGTATAGCACCACACGTTGCGATAGATCGGTTCACGCCAGGCTGCTCCGCGGGCTTGCCAATCGTCGCTCACCAGCGCGACTTGTAGTCGCTGATCGAGCGCCGCCGCAAAAAATGCCAGCCGCGCACCTTCACCCCAGCCAGCGATCCCAAGCGGTGCCGATGAGTCTTGCGTGGCAGCCAGCCAATCGACGGCGGCGTGGATCTTGTCCAGTTCGTAGCCTATAACATGGCGCCCCATATGAAACGCTTGACGATAGATCCATTCGCGATTGGATTGGCCGAGCGGCGAAGACGGGGAGACTTCAGCGCGGTTGATCAGCGTTGGTATCACGACTCGCACGCCGCTGGCAGCCAACTGCCGAGCGAACTGATGTTCACTAGCATGCTCGTCGGCTATCAATCCAGCTAGTTGTTCAGGTG
>CAKQNH010000632.1 GCA_934255105.1 uncultured Pirellulaceae bacterium | reverse complement strand
GAGCAGTCAAGCAAGTGCAACGTGCAGTACCGACGGAGTTGAATTCCTTGGATTCATCTTTCACGGTTACGGTGGCAAGATTCGCGTCAGCCCCAAGAAGGTTAAGAAGTTCAAAGATCGAGTTCGCGAGATCACCCGACGCAATCGTGGTGTGTCGATGCAGACTCGGTTAGTAGAGCTTCGCCGGTATCTTCAAGGCTGGGTGGGTTACTTTCGCTTGGTCCCAGAGAAGACGTTTTACGACAAGTTGGATCAATGGATTCGTCGCCGCTTGCGCGCCTGTTACTGGCGGCAATGGGGGCGTCCCCGATCCCGAATTCGTAAGCTGATCCAACTGGGTGTTCCCAAGCTAGAAGCCATCAAGCACGGCAGCAGTAGCAAAGGCCCTTGGGTAATGTCGTCCAGCAAAGCCGTTCACATGGCGCTGACGCTGGATTACCTCAAGCAACTGGGGCTAGCAAACCTGTGGGAGATCTGGAGCAAACTTGCTTCTAAGCAACGAACCGCCGTATGCGGACCCGCATGTACGGTGGTGTGAGAGGGGTCCCGGGTAACCGGGCCCCTATCTCGATCATTGGTATTCGCCGCTTTGGGTCTTCAGGCATTTGGTTCAGACAATGGCACGATGTAAAAAGGGCGACCGTTAAATTCCCGACGTTCCCAGCTTGGTGGGATTTCGTCACCAGCGTAGTTCACGGGCACGACGTACTGCGACGGGACAGTAAGTGGCGGTGAAGTATTTAGCAAAGACGGTTGATTCGACAAATAGACGAACACGAGCAATCCACCAACCGCAATGCCAGTCAGGTTACCGAGCAGGAACGAAAGTCGTCGGGTCATATCGACATCCTTTGAGAATCATGTGATGAGTGTCAGTTCAGAAATATGCGGTCAAGCGAACTTGCTGCGAGCAGGTTTCAATCGAATAACTAGTAATTCTCCGGCGCGCGCCTGGAAATACGGTAGTATTCTACCTCACTTGGCAGGTCCACTTCAACTTTCAGGCATTGAACTTTCCAACGATACAAGAGTGGAAGTCACAAATTGGTCTGATTCCAGAACGTGAGTATGGTTTCTTAGAGTACCAAGCGAACACGTTTGCGAACTGCTTACTGTTACCGTCTGTTGAGTTGGGATCGAGGTTCCAGAAAGCTATCGACCAAATTCGACAAGCTGGCTTGAATCCTGCTGAGTATCCCGATGTCTGTATGGACTCGATCTGCACAGGGCTAGGAAAGCAATTCAATGTTAGCCGCGACGTTGTTTTGAATCGGTTGACCAACAAGTACGAAGATTTTAGTTTTTGAGTTGAAGATTCATTGGATTTCATCACATGGCAACACTTTTCAATCGCGGCAATA
Source organism: uncultured Pirellulaceae bacterium (assembly GCA_934255105.1). GTDB lineage: Bacteria > Planctomycetota > Planctomycetia > Pirellulales > Pirellulaceae > Aureliella. The sequence continues at coordinate 2,324 of CAKQNH010000632.1, read as the reverse complement.
AGTGCAATTGGCAGGTTTCCTGGTACGAAGTGGATGGTGAGCGACGGAACAAAAGCACGCGGACGACAGACCACGCAGCGGCTACTCGCATCGCGAACAATGTCGAAGCCGAAGTCCAGCTTCGCAATAGCGGAGATATCGACACGAGGTTAGACCGCATCGCAGAACAGGCAGCAAAGCCAATCAGGACGCACCTCGACGACTTTGGCGCAGCCATGCGGAAAAGTAAGTCAGGTATCGGTCACATCGACGCGACGCGCAAATCCTGCGAAGCCATAGCCGACTTTGGCAGTACATTCAAATCGAGCTGGCAACCGACCTGCGGGCTCACATCGCCACGAAGCTAGGCGGCGCGGCCGTATTCAACATGCCTGCGCGTGAAGACGTTGCCGAAATGCTCCGCGATGATATGGCAGCAGCACGGGGCGTCTGCCTGAGACGTTCAAGGAAGGCCAGGAACGCATCGAAGCCAGTACAGGTGATTTTCTACACCCAAGGGACTCAAAACGCGAGACGCTCGATTTTCTCGCATTGCGGCACACGTGCGCGAGCTGGTTGATTCAGGCGGGGCGGACGTGAAGACCGTTCAATCGGTGATGCGGCACAGCGACATTAAGCTAGCTAAATTGAGCGACGTAGTCGAGGTGCCGGCGGACCATCTAGGCGGCAATGGCAAAGTTCCGCTACAGATCGGTCGCGTTGGCCTGCATCTGATTCCGTTTTTGGCCGCGCAGATGGGCATCTTCGCGGATAATGACGGAGCTGGGTTGGCGGCGGGATTGATGGCATCGTAGACATCGCGGGAGAATGCGGTTGGCGGAAGAGAGTCAGCAGCGGCCCCCGTGGGGGCGACCGCAGACTGGCTGCCAGGGGTGGGGATGACATCGAGCTGGAATGTAAGCCCCACATCGGCTATGAATTCGGGGATTACTTCTGTGGGATCAAAGACGTTATAGCCAAGCGCATTGATGAATGGCATCACTAGCGCAGCTTTGGTTGCCTCTTCTGTTTTGAGATGCTCCAGCTGCTTAGGGATTCGAGCTGCGATCTGATATAGGGCATCTTCTAAATCCACGGCAATCCTCTAGGTGAGCATTTCGGGGTGACGTTATAAAACCGACCACACAGTATACAGCCACGCCCCAAGAGGGGCAGTGCGAGGCACGTGATTCCAGCCGAAGATGACCCCAAGCGGTCGGGTCATCCGATGCACGAAGTGATGCAATAGATGATGCAGTAGCTGGGGGCGTTTGGGGGGTAAAATGCTCCCTTTAAGGGCTTTCGGCTTACACCAGGGCATTGGGTCAAAACACGAAAAAACCCTTGAAAACGTTGTGTTTCCAAGGGTTTTGGCAAGTGAGGGTGCTGGGACTTGAACCCAGGACCCACGGATTAAAAGTCCGATGCTCTACCGACTGAGCTACACCCTCAACAATTGCAGAGCCAATTCTATCGGCAAGTCGTCAGCCTGCAAGCCAGTAAACTTACGAAACCAGCTAAACCTCTGCCGAGTTTCGATAAGTTCGGTGCCTGGGAACTCGTAATGCACGGTACAACGATCTGCTTGCCGGCTTGCAGCGCCTACTCGACCAGGGGGAATTCACGTGCTTCGACCATTTCCAAGGTGCAGCGGAGCGGCCTACTATTCCACAGGTAGGCCAGCGGCTTTCCACTCTGGGACGCTAAAGCGCAACCGCTGCGATTTGAACTGGTTGTCCACCAGCCATCGATTGCCGGCCAGCGCTGCGGCGCAAAAAGGGCCTCGGCAGTAGACATACATGGGGCGAGTCTTTGGAAGCTTGGTCGAAAGTTCGGCGAGTTCAGCAAACGGAACGCTGCACGCCTTCGGCAAGTGCCCTTGGACATACTCGCTGGTAGGGCGCAGATCGACCAACGTGAAGCGCCCGCGACCAAGCCTCTCATTCAGCTCGCGGGCGGTCCATGGCGAGAGTGACTCGTCGGCGTCAAATTGCTCGCGCATCACCTCTCGGATCGCCGGGACAATGACCTCGCCCAAGTCGCGAAATCGCAGCCACAACTCAGCCACTCGCCGGTCGGCCAGCGCGCAGAACACGCTGCGGCCACGCTGGGAGAGTGAATTCGAAAACGTTTTCTCTAGCGATCCGGATCGGCTCTTTGGCGGTTGGCTCGCGCGACCGTCGACCAATGTGAACGTTCAATTTGATTCTACGGGAACGGCCGGCGAGCGATTGCGCAGCCTCACCATTGACGGAAAGGAAGTGGACCCCAAAGCCAGCTACACGTTGGCGGCCGGATCGCGAACCGGCCAGCCTGAGGAACAAATCCACCGCGTGAAGCAGTGC
>CAKQNH010000631.1 GCA_934255105.1 uncultured Pirellulaceae bacterium | reverse complement strand
TTCTACGTCAAATTGCTTTGGAAACGGTTGGGACAACTGTTCTACGTCAAATTGCTTTGGAAACGGTTGGGACAACCGTTCTACGTCAATTGCTTTCGAAACGGTTGGGACAACCGTTCTACGTCAAATTGCTTTGAAAACGGTTGGGACAACTGTAATTGCTTTGGAAACGGTTGGGACAACTGTTCTACGTCAAATTGCTTTGGAAACGGTTGGGACAACCGTTCTACCCCAAATTGAATTGGAAACGGTTGGGACAACCGTTCTACAAACGGGGCACTAGACCGCTGGCTGGTTTCCGAGGATGCTACTAGGGTTAAAAGGGGCCGGTGCGGATGGCCCCTTTCGCCCACTGGACTCTCTTTGTCGATGAAACTCGAACCATGCTTGAGACGCTCGCTGCCGCCCCGCCCGACCCGATTCTGGGCCTGACCGATGCCTTTGCCCAGGACCCTCGCGCGGACAAAATCAATTTAACCATCGGTGTGTACCGCGACGAAGCGGGGCTGACGCCCATTCTGGACAGCGTCAAACAGGCCGAGCAGCGATTGCTCGGCGACGAAAAGAGCAAGGGCTACTTGGGTATAGATGGTCTGCCAGATTTCCGTCGGTTAGCCAGCGAATTAACACTGGGGACGTGGGTAGCCGCGGATCGCGTGGCCGCATGTCAAACTCCGGGCGGCACCGCGGCCCTGCGCGTGGCGGCCGATTTTTTAGCCAAGCAACTGCCGCAGGCGCGCGTATGGTGCAGCACGCCGACCTGGCCCAACCACATTTCCATTTTTGAAGCGGCAGGTTTGGCGACTGCGGCCTACCCGTATTTGGCCGCCGATCGCAAATCGCTCGACTTCACCGCCATGCTCGATCATTTGGAGCGTGAGGGACGCGCCGGAGACGTCTTGCTGCTGCACGCCTGCTGCCACAATCCGACCGGTATCGACCCAACGCCCGAGCAGTGGACCACCATCGCGGAACTGGCTGCCCAGCGCGGCATGTTGCCGCTGATCGACTTCGCCTACCACGGCTTTGGCGACGGGTTGGATGAGGACCGCATCGCTGTCGCTGAGATCTCCAAGTGCCACTCCGAGTTTTTGGTCTGCAGTTCGTTTTCAAAGAACTTCGGGCTGTACAGCGAAAGAGTCGGCGCGCTGCTAGCGGTGACCGCCGGCGCGGACGTAGCCACCCGAGTTGCCAGCAACATCAAAGTTACCGTGCGTAGCAATTACTCCAATCCACCGCGGCATGGGGGCGCTATCGTAGCCACGATCCTGGGTGACGCACAACTGCGGCAGCAGTGGCTCGGTGAGCTATCTCACATGCGCGACCGAATCCATGCGATGCGGACGCTGTTCGTGGAGACGATGCACAAGACCGGCTGCGATGTCGACTTTTCATTCTTGCTCAATCAGCGTGGAATGTTCTCCTACAGCGGATTGACGCCCATGCAAGTCGACTGGTTGCGATCCAACCGGGGAATCTATATGGTGGGTAGCGGCCGCATCAACGTGGCTGGTATTACGCCGTCCAACATCGGCACTTTGACAGCAGCCATTGCTGAGGCGCTGCAAGCTTAGCGCTGAATTACACTTCAAACGCGAGAGCGCTGCGGCGACGGAACGGGGACCAATCGATGCGAACATTAATCACCGGTGGCTGTGGCTTTATCGGTTCGCACTTGGCTGAAACGCTCATTGCGGCCGGCGACGACGTCATCGTGCTGGACGATCTGTCGACCGGCAGGATCGAAAATATTGCCAGCCTAGATGGCAATCCACGCCTCCGCACACTGATTGGTTCAGTGACTGACGAAGGCCTAGTTCACGAAGCCGTCATGGGCTGCGACCAAGTCTATCACTTGGCTTCGGCTGTCGGCGTGCGGCTGATTATGGAGAAACCCGTCGAGACGATCGACACGATTGTCACTGGCACGCAGATCGTGCTCAAGCTGGCCAATCGCTATCGCAAGCCACTGCTGTTGACCTCCACATCAGAGGTCTATGGCAAGTCGATGGCAGTCCCTTTCGACGAAGATGGCGACCGGCTTTCGGGACCGACCTCCAAGCATCGTTGGGCTTACGCCTGCGCCAAGGCGCTCGACGAATTCCTGGCCATGGCCTATTGGAAGTCGACGCGACTGCCGGTGCGGATCGTGCGACTATTCAATACGGTGGGACCACGTCAGACCGGCCAGTATGGGATGGTGTTTCCTAGCTTTGTCAAGCAAGCTTTGGCGGGCGAACCATTGTTGGTCCATGGGGATGGGGCTCAGTCGCGTTGTTTTTGCCACGTGACGGATGTCGTCCGCGGTCTAATCGGCGTCATGCAGTGCGGCGCGGCGCGCGGCCAAGTCATCAACTTGGGGGCCACGGAAGAGATCAGCATCTTGGAGTTGGCTCGTCGAATTATTGCCCAGACCGAAAGTCGTTCCGAGATTCGACGCGTCGCCTATGATGACGTATTCGGCGAGGGCTTTGAGGACATGCAACGCCGCGTGCCGTCGATCGCCAAAGCCAAGCGATTGATCGATTGGCAGCCGCAACTGAATTTGCAGGATATCATCGCCGACATGGCCGCATTTGAGAGCCTAACGCGTTAGCGTAGGGTTTCGAAACGCTAAGAACGGCCGACACTCACAGGTCGGTCGGCTCGTTGTCATTGTTGCCAAAGATCTCTTCCAAGCTGGTCTCGCCAGGTCTGAGATAAGCCATGTTCTCATGCTGCAACACAATCTGGCTGCTAATTTGCCGATTGGTCAAAAAGCTGGAGGGGACCCAGCTATTGTCGCTGAAGTTGCACGAGATGGTGACGCTCACGTTTTCAGTTAAGCTATTGATCTCGGCTGGCTCGGAGCTCATCTCGTACACGCGAATCCCCGTGGCCCGCATCAGGTTTTGGACTCGCTGGTGGACATCGTCCGTGCTGGCGCCAGGGGTAACGCCGGCTCGGGCACCTTCATAGGCGCACATCTGCACGGCGTGCTGGACATAGATGAAGCGGGTCATCTCCAGCATAGCGAATATGAACATGAAGAAGATCGACGCACATAGGGCGAATTCAACCGTCACTGCTCCGAGGCGTCGACGCGAATGCTGGGGTTTTGATCGTCGCAAGCGGGGCATATTAACGGCTCCTCCTAGTCAATGGATGGACAGTAGTGCAATTTACTGCACCAGCATGGCGGGAAGTGTTTCCGCCAATTGTTGAAAAATGGCATGCAGGGTTGCCGCGTCGGGAGCGTGATAGTGAGTTCCTCCACCCGCAGCGGCCACTTGCGCCATCAACGCTTGATCCGCTTGATCGCTGAAAGTGATCGTGTGGACCTTAATGTTTTGCGTCAGCGCTAGAGCGGCCAGCTCGATGGGGTCATCGCCTTGAGTGATCACGCCATCGGTCAGTAAAATCAAATTGTGGGTCGCATTGGGTCGACTCGTTCCCGATGAGCCCAGAGTACTGATGCCATCGCGTAGACCGGCGGCGATATTGGTGTTACCAATCAACGGCTTGGAGCCAATTGCGGCCAGCTTGGCGCGGACATCGTTGAAGCGAACTGTCAGCGGTTGGTCAATGCTCGACACGATTGAAACGAAATTGCCGAACTCAAAGTTGCTGGAGTAAGAAACCAGTGAAACGCGGGGATGGTATGGGTTCGAATCCAAAACGGTTAAGAATGCGTCGACCGAATTTCGC
>CAKQNH010000630.1 GCA_934255105.1 uncultured Pirellulaceae bacterium | reverse complement strand
ACGTTGGAGTCCTGTGAGATAATGGCCAGCCATCTCCCTTCAGGATCAGTTCGTAGGCCACGCACAAGAGCACTATGGTTAGGAAGAGCAAGCAATAATTCCGCTTCGGCACCGATTCTCCAAAGTTTGATTTCTCCCTTGTCCGAGCAAGTGGCACACAATTGGTCGTTCAAAAGTACAACTGCTGCGACGGCGTGATCGTGGGCGGACCAGCGGATTTGCGGTGTCAGATCTTGTGTATTGCCAATTGCGACCTGACCATCGGCCATACCCACGGCGAATTGACCATTGCGGGCATGACAAGCATCGAGTTTCACCTTAGCAATCTGTTGTCGCCCCACGATCTCCGAGTCGGAAAACACTCGCAGGAAGCCATCGGCGCATCCACAAAACAGCTTGTTGTCATCCTCGGCTAAGCACAGAATCACCGCATTTCCAGTCAGTTGATCCTCCCAAGAATTGTTCCATATCTCAATCGAGTCGAATGGTCGTTGACGAAAGAAAATAAGTTGCTCACTTATTGCTGATTTTGACGTGCCGTGCGTAGCGAACGAGCCGTTTAGACTCAAGCGAACCTCGACCGAGTCAGCCAGACTCTTGGGCAACATACCGTCGGCGGAACTCATCGAGTTTATGAGCAGTTGCGGTTGCTTGGCCGGTGCAGTGAGCCTATCGACCCTCAGCTCAATTGCCTCGCGTTGTTCCTGAGGTAGCAAGTCGCAAGAGCCATCGGGCGAAAACTCCAACCAGGCCACGTTGGGGATGTAAACTTGTAAGGGCGATATTGCCGAGAAATGGGGCGACGCAAAAAAAGGAGTCGCCGTTCGGATGTTGGTAACGCATTGCAGCTCACGACTTCCACGGTCATAACGACGAACCTGGTAAACGGTCTCCTTTGACTCTTGAAACGAGCCAATGATCCACCAACCTTGTTCGTCGCAGGCGGCGTCGTATACCATTGCGCACCCATCAGCTACCAGTCGGGCGAGGTAGCTGGGAAGTTCACGCGTTTCATAAATATCCATGCCCGTTTCTTTTACGCAGGCGATGTACGGGTCGGTCGGCGAAAAACCGGATTGTGAGTAGACTCGGCCAGGCGTTGGAATTTCGATAGCATCGAGTCGCCCCGAATTGGCTCGTACCAGCGTAACGGCTGACGAGTAGGGGTTCACAGCCAACAAACTGTCATCTGTATTGAAATTCATGCTCCTAATATTCAGCTTTTCGAGCGCAGGTCCACTTAATAGATTCACGCCACCAGTACTTGGGGATGCCAATCGTATTTGCGTGCTACCCTCTAGGCTGGCCATTGTTAGCCCATGATGACTCAAGCAAGTTTGTTCGGACGGCAACGACGGCGAGCTCATCTCTGTCGACTGCCAATGATCTTCTTGGTATTCCCAGGTTCCGTAAGCGTATTCCGGTTGGGCTTCGCTCATGGCGATGATTTTTAAACTGTCTTGGGTGAAGCCAGCGGCGCGAACGCCGGCAGCCTCAAACGCAGGCCAATCGTGAATCTTCTCGAAGTCATCGCGTGCGTCCCAAGCACATAAGTGGCCCTGTCGTGTGCCGGCGAGCAACCACCGACTATCTGGACTGAACGTCAGAGTCGAGACACCTTCCTGTGTTTTTCTTCCCTGCAAAACTCGCGAAATGCGCTCCAATGGGCGGTCGGAAATCTGCAACGATTTTATCAACGTCCATTCGCTCGTTTCATAGATACGGACAGCGACAACCAGGTTATGTTTGTACTGGCCAGCAGCCAGTAGACCTCCGTCGGGGCTGAAGCAAATTTGCGACCATTCTTCTCCTGGAATGGTTTCGATCAAGCGCGCATCAAGCGCCGCTTCACAGGCCAGCCAGATCGAACGCATCGCAGATTCCTCCGTTTCCTGTGAGGGCAACGCTACGGCCTGGCGTAGGTTATCAACCGCTTGCCAGCTCCATCCCGGTTCCCCTTTTTGCTTGAGCTGCAAGTCAGCTTCGGAGACGAGCGATTTCCGCAGAGCCTGCTCGGTTGCTTCTTGCGAACTAGCCAACTGAATGTTCTTCTGCCTTAGGACCAATGAGCCCAGACCTGTGCTGGTTGCGGCAATCACGATGGCGGAGAACACGCTGGCGATCGTCTTGGGGTGTCGTCGCATCCATCGTGCAATTCGCTTCGATAGTGGTTCTTGGTAGGCACGCACTGGCGAATCGTCTAGCCACAATTCGACATCACTTCTGATTTCCCCAGCTTGACTGTAGCGGTCTGCAATCCTGTTGGACAACGCCTTGCGGCATATTGCTCGTAGCGCGGGCGGTATTCGACTATCGAATTGCAGCGTCAATTCTTGGCCAGCGGAGACCGCATTCCGAATTTCAAGCAAGGAATTACCGCGTGCAGGAGGAATTCTGCCTGTCAACAATTCATAGAGGATCGCTCCCAGCGAATACACGTCCGTCGCAGCACATAACTCATCGAGATGCCCCAGCAACTGCTCCGGTGGCGCGTAGGCAGCCGTCCCAAGAAAGTCGCCGTACTGCGTTTGAGAATCGGCGGATTCCTCTGGTTGGATCAGCTTTTCAATCATTTGCTCTGAGGTTCCAGCAGTTTTGAAATCCGCCTCTGCATTTTGCGGTTTCGCCCCCAGTGGTTTTGCCAGTCCCCAGTCGACGACCAGCGTTTCTCCGTGTTTCCCAAGCATGATATTTCCGGGCTTCAAGTCGCGGTGCAGTACGCCCCGATCATGGGCGTAGTCAATTGCATTGCAAACATCGGTAAACCGGCGGAGCAAACCACGCAGGACGGGGCCGTCGAAAGGCAGGTTGTCGGTTGCAAGTCCAGTGTGAAACTTCTTGATCCGAGACTTGAGATCCTCACCACGAACAAATCGCATGGCATAGTAGGGTCGACCACCATCGTCTGTGCCCAGCGCATAAACGGGGACGATGCCAGGGTGTTCGAGCTGCCCAGTAACGGACGCTTCCTGCGAGAACTTGGCACGCAGTATGGACGAGTGCGCTTTGTCGGGAAGAATGTGCTTCAAGGCCACTTCGCGGTGCAGGTCCATATCCTCAGCAACGAAAACGACTCCCAAACCGCCACGCGCATGTTCTCGAATGATGCGAAAGCGGTTAGCCTTTTGGTCCGCTCGTGATTCGATACGAAGCCCAGAATTATGGTAGGCCTGGGTCTCGGTATCCGAACTAGCTGCATCGCCTGCACCAAGTAAGTGAGTAATAGTTTGCACGCCATCGTCTTCATGCTCGGGCAGACTCTCTGCTGTGCTTGGCATCGAATTTTGATTAGCCAGGCCAGTTATGGTATCAGTCGCATGTCCTTCACGTTTTTGGAACTCTTCATTCACCAATCCTGCCAACATCTCACGCTCCGCCTCCGTTATCGTGCCCTGGCGAACGAGCATATTGGTCAGCGTTTGCGACTTGTCCTCGCGCCAACCTGAGAAGGCGGCCAGCAAGTCTACGGGGGTGATCAGCTCCTGCTGTAGCGAGAGCAAAACAAATAGCAATTGTTGTTCAGGCATGGGGGGAACCTGATACTAGATAAATAACTGAGAGGAATCGTGTTAGCCAGGTGATTTTGTGATCCTTAGTCTACCATATTCCGTCTAGCCCAACTTCCCCAACAACTTTTCTGTGAATATTTTTCAGCGACGGTTGCGGGTGTCTGTGGGGTGGATTTTCC
>CAKQNH010000629.1 GCA_934255105.1 uncultured Pirellulaceae bacterium | reverse complement strand
ATCGAATCCGTCGAATTTTAGTTTCGCCTACGACAATTAAATGCTGTAGCGAAAATGGGTTCTTGGCAATGCCGCATCCCTGGTTGTCGATCGGTGGACCGCGAGGGGCAAGTTTACTGTAGGGGAACAAAAGGTCAAAACTGATGAGATATTGGCTGATTTCAGACACGCACAACCACCACCGGAAGCTGCAAGTTCCTGCTGGACTAGATGTCGTCATTCACTGTGGAGACGAATCCGATTGTGGCAACGCATGGCTCAACGAACCAGAGGCGCGAGCTTTTTTTGAATGGTATTCTGCGCTCGATGTGGCGGTCAAAATATTCGTTCCCGGCAACCACTCAACGGCAGTCGAGCAGGGCCTCATCGAGCCTGAGCAGTACCCGGAGTTACAATTCCTGATTCATGAGCAGATTGAATTGCACGGGCTCGTCGTATTCGGAACCCCCTATACACCGAACTTCTTCAACTGGGCCTACATGCGGGCGCGCGAAGAGCTGGACAGCGTGTGGCAATCGATTCCGGACAACGTCGATATCTTAATTTCACACGGGCCACCCAAGGGCATTATGGATGTAACACGCGACTTCGATACACGCGAGCCGATTCATGTGGGTTCCCAATCGCTGACTCGGCATGTTACGCAAAGAATCAAACCGCTGCTGCATGCGTTTGGCCATATTCACGACGAACCTGGGATTCGGAATTTTGGCGTTGTTCACGAGTCGGACATCACCTTCGTGAATTGCTCCTGCTGCAACCTTCGCGGCAAACTCGTTAATCACGGTGTCGTGTTCGAGATTGATCCTGCCAATCGTAAACTACTGTAACTGTACTGGTTCGTCGGTGAGCAAAGCACCCTGAAACAGCTAGCGAATCAAAACATCAATCACTGAAAGCTCAAGCAAAATGTATCAGATCTTGCAATCGTATCGCGGTATTCGCCGGAGCTGTCCCCACCCGAAGATGGACTCATTGAGCCTGTTGTTGCGATTGGGACAATACTGCATTTTGTTGCTGTTGACTCCTTTCGGTGTCGCTGCGAGTCAGGACTTGCCCAAACTCGACTTACCCGGTGTTAGCGAACAGCATGTGATGATTCCCATGCGCGATGGTGTGAAGCTCTCGGCCTATCTTTATTTGCCGGAGGGGGACGAGAAGTGGCCGGTGTTGTTCGAGCAGCGATATGCCAGCCTAACCGGCGCTGGAACGCGAAATGCCGCAGCCGCACTGGCGCGTCGAGGTTACGCAGTAGCGATGGTGAACTTCCGCGGCACGCATCTCAGCGAAGGGGAGTATGTCGGGTATCGCGCATTGGCCTGGGGCGATAAGCAAGATGGCTACGACTGCTGCGAATGGCTGGCTGCGCAGCCGTGGAGCACTGCGAAGGTAGGTACGTTTGGTAGCTCGCAGGGAGGCTATGCCCAGAACTTCCTGGCCGTCACGCAGCCACCGCATCTGGTCTGTCAGTACATGGTTGATACCGGACTCAGCTTGTATCAGGAGGGTTACCGCATCGGCGGCATCACCAGACCTTCACGCTTCGCCAATTTCGGTGCCAATAGCCGCAATCCCGAAGACAACGGCAAGCTACTGAGCGAGTGGGATCGGCATCCGGATTATGACGACTATTGGCGCGCGGAGGACTGCAGCCTGCACTTCGACAAAATGAACGTGCCATGTTTCACGATCGGAAGCTGGTACGACTTCATGGTGCAAGGTAGCGTGGATAGCTTTGTTGGCCGCCAGCATCAGGGGGGCGCGCATTCCAAGGGGCATCAGCAATTGCTACTGGGGCCCTGGTTGCACGGTCGGCTGGACAAGACGAACAGAGTGGGTGACTTGGTTTATCCAGACAACGCCAATTGGCCAGAGCTCGATCACATGGTGCACTGGTTTGACCACTGGCTCAAAGGGGTTGACAATGGTGTCGAGCAAGAGCCTACCGTGCGTTACTACGTCATGGGTGCGGCGGGCGAACCGGGCGCGCCGGGCAACGTATGGCGCACGGCCACAGACTGGCCCCCTGCGGTGAAGCCAACCAGTTACTACCTAGATAACGCAGGCGGCTTGACGCCGCAGCCCCCGTCGGCACCGTCCAGCGGCACGAGCTACGACTGCGACCCGCTTGAGCCAATGGAGATTCCGGGTCATGCGTTCCCAGGAGCGAAAGATGCCAGGCCTTTTGAGCAGCAGAAGGAAGTGCGCACTTGGACAACGGATCCGCTGACGCAGCCATTGGAAGTCACCGGCGAGATCAAGGCAGAGATATGGATCACGTCGACGGTGACGGACAGCGACTTCATTCTTCGTGTGTCCGACGTCTACCCAGATGGCCGAAGCATCCTGCTCATGGATTACCCGCAGCGGGCGCGGTATCGCGAAGGGTTTGATCACCAGATTCTACTGGAACCTGGAACGCCTGCGAAAATCGCGTGGCACATCGGCTGGACGAGTATCGTTCTCAATAAGGGGCATCGCCTGCGTGTGACGATTTCCAGCACTGGCGCGCCTCTCTATGAACCGAACAACCAAACTGGGGGACCGCAGAGCGCTGACTGGATGGAGGAGACGAAGCGTGGAACCCACACGATCCTACATGATCCGGAGCATGCTTCACGGGTCTTGCTGCCAGTCATATCTCATCTCTAACGGCTGTCGTGGATCGCTCCGACGATCCATGCTGACGCTGCTAGTGCTCCGTCCGGCTTTAATATTGGGGTAGAGTGTAGAGCAGTTGTCCCAACTGCTTCGGAAAACGGTTGGGACAACCGTTCTACGGAAAACGGTTGAGACAACCGTTCTACAGGAAAACGGTTGGGACAGCCGTTCTACGGAAAACGGTTGGGACAACCGTTCTACAATTAAGACTGCAACCCCAAGATCTAGTCTGGACAGAGCACTAGGCTGTGAATTTTTATGTAGCGGAACTAGCCAAGAGTTTCGGCGGCTCCCTTAGCCGAAAGTCTTGGCGACTTCCGCTACCCCTTGAAACCTTGCGATCCTATAAATTCACAGCCTATGCGGGTGATGGATAATCCTGTTCTAGACGTCCCAAAATGGGACAAGATTGGCAACTGATTGAAAAAACTTCACACTTCCCGATGATCGGCCAGCCTACACGTAGCCCAAGCCCGCCCCGAGTCATGCCGTAAGCCGTTGCCCTACAGCGACTTACAGATAGACCCCCAGGAAATCCGCGCAACCCCGGAAGTTTGGCACGCTTGTTGCATCCGTCGTATTCTGTTCGACTGCGACAATTGATGCAGTCGGTAGCAAACAACTTCCAGGGAGGAAACTTGAGATGAAGATCGCCCACAACACGAATCGCAATACTGGTGGCACTGAGTTGGATATGCAGACCATTCGTCGCCGAGTTGACAATATCAAAAAGCAGTGGACTCCAGAAGTCGCCCAGTCGCGTGCGGCGGAAGGGGCGCGTCGCCGACTTGAGTTGGATTCGATGGTCAGTGATTTATTGCGTGAAATGCGCGAAGATTACGAATTCGAAACGGCCGAGTCGGACAGCGACGCGATTCAGCTTACTTTGGTGGGCTAAGCGTCCAGAGCGAAGGGAATCGTCGCAACCGCAGTCGCCGAGCTTGGCGGTTGCTTGGATGGCACGGATCTTGGCGAATTGGATTTTGCTACTCGCGATGGCTTATAACTCGATGTTGGGTGGCGCGCTTTCCG
>CAKQNH010000628.1 GCA_934255105.1 uncultured Pirellulaceae bacterium | reverse complement strand
ACTCTACAGCGGCAACCAGCACGCCCACATGCCCACTTGCCCGAAGCGCTCGGGGCTGCCCGGCCGAATCTCGCGTCTGGCAAGCTGCAATTGTTATCCGACTTAAATTCATGCCGATTCCTGACTCCGAGCGAGCTGTTGTCGAGGAAGCAAAAGTTCGAGACTACTTGCTAAACCTTGGCCACCTTGTTGGTAGCCCGCAGGCGATTTGGTTTCACTCACTTGGCTACACTCGCGACGATTGGAAGTATCTTTCCGCTGATTTGATTGCAATCGCTCGCAACTGCGAACGCTTTGATACCGAAACCACCCCGTTTGGTGTAAAATACAAGGCGACTGGCTCGATTGGTCGCGACGGTCATCGACCGGGCTTGGTGCTCACTGTTTGGATCGTCGAGGACGACGACCCGCCAAGATTAGTCACCGCTTACCCTGATGATTCCAAATGATTGCTGAACACTCACTGGTTGTGCTCGACGCTGAACCAACGCACGATAAATTGTCACGCGGTGACGTCGGCACTGTCGTGCACGCCTACAAGAACGGCAAGGGATACGATGTTGAATTCGTTGATGGAGGTGGACACACCGTCGCGCTGATTACCGTTGGTGCTGAAGACGTTCGTCCGATCAAACCGGGCGAACTGCTCCACACTCGTGCAACTGCATAACGACTCCTCGGGCGGATAACCATGCAATGCACCTGAGCACCGGTGGCTTGTTTACTTTCACCTCTCAATCACGCGCCGGTGCCACGTGAATTCCCCCGTTCGCCGATCGAAAGAAATGAAGACACACTCCCTCATCGCAATCGTTGGCTCCTTCATTGCTGGACTTGTCGTGGGTGGCATCTGCGTCGGTACGTATTTCGGCAGATTCGTTGGCGACTCGCTTGTGTCATTAAAGCAACTTGAGTACGTAGAGTCCGGCGATGCGGCATTCGACGCTTACATGGAGCAGGGTTCGACTATTGCCGTGTACGCACTGACGCGGCATCTGCACAAGCTCGACGACATCATCAAAATCCAGAAGGACGGGATTGGACTTGTCACTCCGCAGGATCTCGCCTTTGAGCGTGTCATCGCGCTCGGAAGACTCGCAAAGCTGCATGAACAAATGTGCCGCGACGAAGAAGCTGCGAATTATGTGGACCAGGCAGTTGATCACGCAGCGAAAGCCAGTCTCCCGATTTCCGATCAATTGCAGTTGATGGAACTGATTGAGCGTGCTGACCAGCAGGACGACGGGGCTTGACATTGCTGCGGATGCGGCTAACGGCCGAGGTCACGCGGGCTAACTATGGATTGCATGCGGAATAAATCAAAACCTGCGGGAAAATGAACTCGTACGCACCCGCATGAACCCGGTCGTTCCCCGGCTAAAGAATTCGGAAGTCTGTAATCTCGACGACCATCGGCTCAACGTCGATCAAAAAGAACGCACGAAGAGGTTGCTCGTCGATGTAGTACAAACCTTCGGAAAGAAACGTGCCCTTTTCGGCTGGATCATTTTCCAACTGACGTCGTATTGCTTCCGCTGCTTGCAACACCAACACCGCTGCTCCAACCACTTCCGCAATTCGCCAAAGCTCTGCGGCGGCGTCTAGCGAAAATTCAACATCGTAAATCACTCGTCAACTCCGTCCCTAACTTTCGCCGCCACTTGAGCCCACGAAAGGCGTTTCCCATCTTGGCTCGCTCGGCTTCGTGCTCGAGCAATCTCTGCCTCGGTCGGCGGGCGGCGGACAAAGCCAACCGTCTGCCCCTTAGCGTCGACCAACTCGATTGAGCCCTCGCTGCTTCGGATTTTTTCGGCAATTTCTTCGGCTATCGTTACTTTTATCATGATTGGCTCCTTAGGGTTCCCTTATTCTATCTTAAAATGAGGCGTTCGGCTATCTTGATGCACTGGCTCCAACCGACACTCCCATCCATGGACTAGGCGGCGAACCATGGGTTGCAACGGAGCGGGCGAGCCATGTTTTTTCCCATCGGAACGTCGTTCGCGCCCGTCCGCTGAACCCCAACGTTCCACCCACCTCGGGCCTCCCATCCCTTGGTCACTCGGGTAACCTCCGCTGGTGTTCAAGTCCCTCAAGGTTCCTCCCACCATCGGACAGAACCATCGCCACTCATCCGGCTTATTGCTGCTCTGCCAATTCTTGAGTGCTTTCGTTGCCGCCAATTAACCAAAGCAATCTATACGGATTGGGCGAAGATCGCGACGGAGATGCGGAAGCTACGAGAAAGAAGAAGCTCTTGCTTTTGATCAACTATCACACGGGCGCTTAAGAGTCCATCGACTGGCTGTGGGGCGCGGGGGCTGGCATTCTCGCAGAGAAGCTCGGCTACGAAGAAGTGGCGGCGCAAGCTGCAGAGTATTCCTTTCTGTTGAAAGGCGATGATTGACCCTAGTTTGGCCAAGCGGGTGCTATAATTGAGACATGGGCGGTTGAGCGAATCTGTGGCTTAAAAAAGGGGCGTGCGATGAAACTTGTACTTGGGTGGGCGGTAGGTTGCTTGGCGGTGCTGCTGGGATCGGGCCAGGTATCTGCTCAGCACTTGCATCAGCATGGCAATCATTTTGACGTGCACCAGAATGTTCCGCATGGGCACGATCACGCTGGCCATATGGTCGATAACTGGGGACACCATATCGATGGCCATGGACAACACACCGGCGCAATCGGCGTCTACGACAACGGTGCGGCCAGCTTTCACGCGCCTCACTATGGCGGATACTCTGGTTATCCTGGTTATAGCTCGTACGGTGGCTACAATTCCAGCTATTACGGTAGCGGCCTGTATGGCAGCAGCCTGTATGGATACGGCATGGGCTATTCAGGGCTGGGGCTGAGTATCGGTATCGCCCCCGCCATCCGCTCGCAGGTGATCGTTCCCAACACAGGCTATCAAGCGTTTGGAAATCAGATCCAAGGTGTGCCCGCGGTCAACTCGATACCAACTATCCTAGGCACGTCCCGCGTATTGACGGCACCACAGGCTGGCGGCGTGGTCGCGAATTCGGTCAGAGCACCTGCAGTCGGCAACAACGTGGTGGCCAACAAGATTCCAACACGTGGCGCGGGCCCCGGTTCGCTGGCAACCGCAAATACGGGAGAAAAAATAGTATTGCGCAATCCGAGTTCTAGCGGCGGTAGCATTCACTACTCACTCAACCAATTCCAGTATGAAATCAAACCCGGCGAATCCCAAACCATTGATCAAGATCGAAAATGGGTACTCAAGTTTGACAATGGGCTGGGACAGACGGTAGAGAGGACCTTGGAACCGGGCAAATTTCAATTCCAAGTCTCGCCGGAGACCGGTTGGGAACTGAGCCAGGCACCTCTGACTAGCGTACAACCCTAGACCCACCAGTAAGCCACTCGTAGAACGGGCACTCCTGCCCGTTTTATACCCCACAAGTCATTCCGTGGCCACGTGAATCGCACCCCTGCCCGCGCAGCGGGAGGGGTCGAGCCCAAGGCGAGGGGGAGGGCGGAAACGGATTAACGGATTGCACAGATGTAGATTGCGCGGTCCCCTCTCCCTCGCTTAGGCTCGACCTCTCCCAGAGGGAGAGGCTCCACTGCGAGCAGAGCTAGCGCAAGAAAATCGATAGGGAAAAAGGTCGTGAAAAGATGTCGGGTATAAAAAGGCAGGAGTGCCCGTTCTACGGCAAGAAAACGGGCAGGAGTGC
>CAKQNH010000627.1 GCA_934255105.1 uncultured Pirellulaceae bacterium | reverse complement strand
GCAAGCAGGATGCATACCCCACCGAACGTGGCGTAAGCTTACAAGCGTCCGTCGACATCTGCCTTGGGGAGAATCGACTTGATGTCATATAGCACGCAGTCGCGGCGACCGAGCTTGCGGATGTTCTCGACTCCCAGCTCAATGAATTCGCGATGTGCCACGGCTAAAACAATTGCGTCGTATTTGCCTTGAGGTGCCTGGGCTACCGGCGAGATGCCGTATTCGTGCTCGGCCTCTTGTGGATCGACCCACGGGTCGTAAACGTCCACATTGGCCCCATAGTCCCGAAACTCACGAACCAAGTCGACCACGCGCGTATTGCGCAAATCGGGACAGTTCTCTTTGAAAGTCAGTCCCATGATGAGCACGTTGGCATCTTCGATGTGGATGCGGCGTTTGAGCATGCGCTTGATGACTTGGGAGACCACATACTCTCCCATCCCGTCGTTGATGCGCCGCCCGGCCAGAATGACTTCCGGCGAGTAACCGATTTCCTGTGCTTTGTGAGTCAAATAGTAGGGATCGACGCCGATGCAATGCCCGCCGACCAAACCGGGACGGAACGGCAGGAAGTTCCATTTAGTACCGGCGGCCTCGAGCACTTCCAGCGTATCAATCCCCATCTTGTTGAAGATCAATGCCAATTCGTTAACCAGGGCGATATTCAAGTCGCGCTGCGTGTTCTCAATGACCTTCGCCGCCTCAGCTACGCGGATCGAGGTCGCGCGGTGGGTGCCAGCGGTCACAATCGAGCGATACAGATTGTCGACGTATTCGGCGACCTCGGGCGTCGAGCCGGAGGTGACCTTCTTGATCGTGGTCAGCCGATGCTCTTTGTCGCCTGGATTGATGCGTTCAGGACTGTAGCCAGCGTAAAAGTCTTGGTTGTAGACCAGTCCCGATGCCTGCTCGATGAGCGGAATGCAGTCCTCTTCGGTCGCGCCGGGGTAGACGGTCGATTCGTAGATAACCACGTCGCCGGCCGCCACGACTTTGCCGAGCATTTGGCTGGCTTTGATCAGCGGTGTCAGATCGGGCCGCTTGTGGTCGTCCACCGGCGTGGGCACGGTGACGATGTAAACGTTGGCTTGTTTTAGCTCATCCAGCTCACTGGTGAAGCTCAGCTGCTGGCTGGACTGAAGTTCGTCGGAATCCACTTCCAGCGTCAGGTCGGTCCCTTCGCGCAATTCCGCGATGCGCTTCTGATTGATGTCGAATCCAATGGTTCGATATTGCTTACCGAATTCGACCGCCAAAGGTAAGCCTACATAACCGAGGCCGATGACGCAGATCACTGGATCAGTTTTAAAATTCATAGTCAACTTCAAGGCATATAAATAGAGATGTAACCGCTCAGCCGGCGCGCACTCCGTTCCTTTGGGTGGCATTTGCCCCCTCTTGAGACGCGTGGGTCCGTGGCCTAGTACGGTTAAGGTGCCCAATCGAGCCCGACGCGTCGAGTGGATGATTCGAACGCAAGGATTCCAGGCTGAGATCAGCGGCTTCGTTACAAGCAGAGTAGTTCAAGCTATTGAAATTTGAGGCGGTTTATTCTACGGCAAGCGGGTTTATCTGCGAAGCATGTGAGAAGGCTCCTCTTGCAGCGATTGTGTCGAATCCTCAGGAAGTAATGGGGTTTCTAGCCCAGCTGACAGGGATTCCCACCAGAGAGGCTGCTTTGAACACCCAGCCGGCTTCCATTCACTTAGCCGGGAACGTCAGGGGCTTTGGTGGACCTGCGCGAGGCAGGGGTTGTGAGTTCTCTGGGTAGCTTCGGCCCAAGGATTATTGGCTCGAGACGCCACGGGCAAGCCTTGCTTATGATTCCGCAAGGCCCAAAGGTGGCATTTGTTTTCAGAAAATTGGGAGAATTTACTTGCAAGTTTAAAATGGGGGCACTACAACAGCGACATTCTTGATTTACTCGTTACTTTGGGGGTGCTCGCTATGCCGCGTTCGTGGTTCCGCTCCGCTCTGTTGGCCTCACTAGCTGAGGTGTCTGGTACCCGGGTTGAGAATACTGCTGGCGTTGCTGGGACGCGCCGGAGGCATCGTCGGTCGCGCTGCCTGAACGTTGAAACGCTCGAGGCTCGACGCCTGCTCGCGGCGGACGGCATGTACAGCATGGACTATCCTCAGCCGCTGGTCAGCCCGTCGCCATACTACACGATGCCGACTACTGCTCCCCTGATCAGCCCATCGCCATACTACCCAATGCCGACTACTTCTCCGCTGGTCAGCCCATCGCCATACTACCCGATGCCGTCTACTTCTCCGCTGGTCAGCCCGTCGCCGTACTACACGATGCCTACTACTGCTCCGCTGGTCAGCCCATCGCCGTACTACACGATGCCAATGACGACCTCGCCGCTGCCGGCGCCTCCGCCTGCTGTGACTCCTACGCCCACTCTGCCTCCCTCGCCCGTAGTGCCTACGACTCCGTCGACTTCGGTGCCACCCACGATGCCGCCCCCAATACCACCGCCAAGTGGCAGTGGCACGCTACCGAGCATGCCGCCATACGGCACCTCGCCGATTGCTCAACCGTCCTCCTTGCCAGAACTCAGCCTGGAGGTGACCGAGCTGTTCAGCGATCGGACTGCAGACGAAGTTTATGAAGGGGCAAGCGTACGGATAACTGTGACGCTTCAGGGAGGGCAGCGCCCGCCCAATATCTTTGTTACTGTAATGGCAGACATCAATTTTAACGGCAAGATTGACACCGAGTCTTCGGGTTCGGAACACACCGTCCTGACAACTCCAGGCATTGATGGCCGTTACCGTCACATCATATCGTTTCCTGACGACGGTCCGTGGCCGGGCAATGGAACATCGAGCGATAAACTGACGATCACTGCGAGTTATGGAAACGTGGTGAAGACTCATGAACTGACAATCAAGAATCTTCCGCCGCGATTCTTTGCGCCACCCGCCTTTGGCCTGGGCGTAGACGCGGAAGGCAACTCGCTAGCGCGTGTCACCGTACAGCTCACCGATTTCGGACGAGTCGATGTGCATACGGCTGCGGTAAAATGGAGCGATGGCCAGGTCACGCATACGAAAAACTTTGAAAACCTAGGTCCCACTTGCGGTTCGGTGGTCGATCGTATCGCGCACGTGGAGCGCAAGCTCGCAGCCGGAGAGCGGGTTTTTCCGGTGGAAGTGCGCATCGCCGATGATGATCATCCAGCGGGCGCCGACGACTCGGAGTTGCCAAGCTTCAAAATGTCGCGACTGGACCTTGCTCTCAACGATGACGACGACAATGATTCGGGCGAAAGCGATTTGTTCGAGTACGCCGTCAGCGGAGAGGACGACCTGCGCGAGGTCGATCTGACGCCGCTGTTGAAGCCGGAGATGACAGCCGAGGGTGGCGAGTTCTATCTCAGCTACGAGACCGGACACGTCCGCGTCTGGGATTCAGCCGATAAGCAACAACTGATCGCCTCGCGCTCCGTGGGACAACCGCGACTGGACAGTTCCTATGCAAGTACTCGCACCATTGATTACAGCGGCCAAACGAGTGTGTATGTCGAGGGGGTCTCCGCAGGTCAAGGGTTGATTACTTTGGCCTGGCGCTCGCATACGCCGCTTTCGCCAGCCTCAGCTCCGGGCTGTCGCCCGCTTGACCCGATCCTCTTCGGCGGTTCAGTCACTGTCAGGGTCTGGACCATCGATTTAGATATCGATAGCGATAATAATG
>CAKQNH010000626.1 GCA_934255105.1 uncultured Pirellulaceae bacterium | reverse complement strand
TAAGGAGTGGCCAATCGATTATAGCTATAACTAGCCTCCTCGAAAGCGCTCGTCGATCCACCGGCGAGCTTTGTGTTCGCTGCGTTGCAAGCTGCCCTCAGGAACTCTCTGGACCACTATGCGTAGTCCCAGTCGGGTGGCTAGGAGCTTTTCCAGCTCCCTTTGTTGATCGTCCAGTGCCGCTTCAATCTCAATCTGCAGCCGATCCAGCGCACCGTCGCGGTCGACGCGCACACGGTATTCGCCTACGCCCGGAACGCGTCGAACAATGTCGTCGATACTGCTGGGAAAAACGTTGACGCCACGAATAATAACCATGTCGTCTGCGCGACCAACCACCCCCTCGGGGAGCCAGGTGAAATTGCTTTTCGCGGTCGGCGATCCAGTATAGACGATATCGCCCGTACGATAGCGGATCAGCGGAGCGCCATAACGGCCCAGGGAGGTCAGCACCAACTCGCACAGCGGCGATTCCTCGCTGGCTGACGCGATGGGGAGCAGCTCGGCGATGAAACTACTTTCGATGATGTGCAAGCCGGGGACTGTAGGCCAACCGAATCCCCAGGGGCCGATCTCGGTAGCCCCTGCATGGTCGATGATTTCCGCCTGCCAATCCCGCTGGAGTTGCGCACGCACGGCCGGAATGCTCCCTCCGGCCTCGCCGGCGACAATCAAACATCTCACGCCCATTTCAGCCAACGCAATATCTTCTCGCTGGGCGACCTGTGCTAAGTGGAGCGCATAGGACGGTGTGCAACACACCACCGTGGCTTGCGCTTGACGCATGAATTCCAATCGAGCCACTGAAGATAGGCCGCCACCAGGTACTACAGTTGCACCACGATCGACGCAGGCTTGATGGGCCGACCAGAAGCCGATGAAGGGACCGAATGAAAATGCTAAGAAGACGCGGTCTGCGTGGGTTACTTCAGCAGCCTGCAGCACGTGCTGCCACGTGTAGGACCACCATTGCCAGTCCGCGTGCGTGTCGAACACTAGCAGCGGTCGTCCAGATGTGCCGCTGGTGCGATGCAAGCGCGAATAGCGATCGGACGAGTAAGTGTGGTGTGCGCTGACTCCGGCGGGATCCACCGCAGCGCTATCGACCAACTCTTGCTTCGTGGTCAACGGCAATTCGGCGAGCTGATCGAGATGCTTCAAGTGCGGTTGCTGGCCTGCGAATTTCGCGTGGTAGAGGCGATTGTCCGGCAGTATGCAATCGATCTGCTTGTTGAACTGCTGCAATTGCCAAGCGGCCAGTTCGTCTCGGCTCCATCGCCAACTGTCTTCGATACTCGGCGCATTCGATAGGGTAAAGTCAGTCATAGTGTGCGGCGCTGCTGGGATTGAGTTAGCTGGTAAGCCGTCAAAGTATCCTCGCGCAAACTGATGCGGCCGATACCACGACAGCGACCCGTCTGTTTGTCCAGGTCAAGCCAGGTTCCGTTCAGGCGCACATCCTCGGTAGCGACTGGGAAGGGGACTGGCACACCGTGCAGAGTGGCTTCCTGAACGGCATCGATGCGGCGGCCCAGGATGCTCGCGAATGGTCCAGTCATCCCCAGGTCGCACTGAAATCCGGTGCCACCGGGCAGGATCTGTTGGTCGGCGGTGGCCACATGCGTATGAGTTCCCACCACGCCGCTGACACGTCCATCCAGATAGCGTCCCATGAGCTGTTTGTCGCTGGTCGCCTCGGCATGTATTTCCACTACGCGCAGCCGATTCTGCGGATGAGAGATGTCCAGTTCGGCCAACAGGCGATCCACGGCTTGGAAAGGGCAGTCGACCGGTTTCATGAAGACGCGGCCCAGCACGCACATCACGGCCAGCGTGTGTCCGTCGCCGATGGGCAGGATCATCAACGACTTGCCGGGAGCCTGAGCGGGCAGGTTGGCCGGCCGGATGATATTGTCCGCAGACTGGAGGATCTCCATGATTTCGCGTTTCTTATACACATGATCGCCCAGCGTTATGCCGTCCACGCCATTGTCGATCAAGCGGCGATAATCTTTACATCGCAGGCCAGAACCGTCGGCGGCGTTTTCTGCATTCACTACCACCGCATCGGCTCGTAGCTCGCGGCGCAGCCAGGGTACGGCCGCGCAAGCGATGCGCATGCCCGGCTTGCCCACGATATCGCCGACCATTACCAGGCGGACGCAGTCCGCCGCGGGCGCAGTTGGGAGATCGCAAGCGGTCACCGGGCAACCTCGGTGAAGCGGGATTCGCGAACGACGGTGATCTTGATCTCGCCGGGGTAGGTCAACTGCTGTTCGAACGCCTTGGCGATATCGCGACAAACCTTAGCCGCTTTGGCGTCGTCGGTCTGCCGAGCGCTGACGATGACGCGCAGCTCGCGACCCGCCTGGATGGCGAAGGCTTGCTCCACTCCTTCGAAGCCACGCGCGATCGACTCAAGCTCCTCCATGCGTTTGATGTAGCGCTCCAGCGACTCGCGGCGTGCACCGGGGCGCGAGGCGCTGCAGGCATCGGCCGTGGCCACCAGCAGCGTGTAGGGATAGTCGCTGGTCAACTGGTCATGGTGCCCCAAAGCGGCATGTACTACAAACTCTTTTTCGCCGTGGCGCTTGAGCAGATCTGCACCGATCTTCGGGTGTCCCCCTTCCAGCTCATGGTCAGCCGCTTTGCCGATATCGTGCAGCAGGCCGGCCCGTCGCGCGATGTCGGGATTGAGTCCAATCATCTCGGCCATCATGCCGGACAAAAAGGCCACTTCGACGCTGTGCCGCAACACATTTTGGCTAAAGCTAGTGCGAAAGTGAAGCCGTCCGAGCATGTAGATAATCCGCTCGTGCAGGCCGCCGATGTTAACTTCCTCAGCCGCTTCCTGCCCCTTGCGACGGATGAACTTTTCCAGCTCCTTCTCCGTTTCAGCTACCAACTCTTCGATACGCGATGGGTGGATGCGTCCATCGGCAATCAGTTTATCGAGCGACTGGCGAGCCACCTCGCGGCGCACCGGATCGAAACCGCTGACAATCACCACGCCTGGCGTATCGTCTATGATTACGTCGACGCCAGTGGCCTTTTCGAACGCGCGGATATTGCGTCCTTCGCGGCCGATGATGCGCCCCTTCATTTCGTCATTGGGGATGTCGACGGTGCTAGTAGTCGAGTCGGCCGTGTGAGCCGATGCGTAGCGCTGCATGGCGGTGAGAATGATCTCTTGCGACTTCTGCTCACAGATTTCATTGACGCGCCGCTCATGCTTGAGAATGCGATGGCCGATATCGCTCTCCAGCTCCTGCTCGATTACTGTTAGCAACCGCTCGCTGGCCTCTTCGCGGCTCAGTCCACTGGTGGCTAGCAGCTTCTGCGTCTGCTCCTGCACCAAACGCTTCATCTCTTCACTGCGGGCTGTGGCCTCGGCAATTTTCTCGCTCAAGCGGCGCTGGTTGGCCTCGACCATTTTCTCCTGCTTGCGCATATCCTCGGCGGCTTGGTGCAGCGATTCTTCGCGGCGTTCCAGCGTGACTTCTCTTTTGCGGACTTGCTCGCGCAGTTGCTTGGCGTCCTGTTCCAAGTGCAGCTTCTGGCGCACGGCCGCTTCCTTAGCATCCACCTCCGCAGAACGCACTAGATTGTCTGCTGCGGTCTGAGCGTTGGCCAGCAATACATCCGCCTTGGCCTGCAATTCGCGGCTGCGCAGTTGATTGACCAACAGAATCCCAGCGGCACCTACGAAC
>CAKQNH010000625.1 GCA_934255105.1 uncultured Pirellulaceae bacterium | reverse complement strand
ATTGCTTGGACCAAGCAAACTCTTCGAACAATTCAGCCATCTCGGCAGCCAACAACTTGGCTTCATAAACATACCCCTGAACCTCGCTTACCGCGATTGCTCCTGTCGCTGCTCGCCCATCGGCGTGGAAGATCGAATCGTTGCTATCCTTCCAGCATTGATGCGTCAAGCCACGTTCATTATGGGATTGGTATTCTACGAAGCCATCGCCATCGGCATCGCCATAGTCATCGATCCAGCGCACCGCTCGCTTAATGTTGCTCCAAATGAATTCGATGAATTGTCGATCGCCGGTTCGTCGGTAGTAGCGACCGGCAAGGATGACGAACAGCGGAGTCGCATCGACGGTTCCGTAGTAGCGGCGAAACGGTATTTCGCCTATTGCCGCCATCTCACCTTCGCGCATTTCGTGGATAACCTTGCCTGGTTCGGCTTCGCTGGTGGTATCGACCTCGCTCGCTTGCGTGGCGGCTAGAAATCCCAATACGCCGCGAGCCAACCTTGGACGGACCCATAGCGTTTCGAGCGCGGTGATCAAACCATCGCGGCCAAACGGTGTGGCGAACCACGGCACACCGGCATAGGGATAATTTCCGTAGTCGGTTTCCGTTACCAACATATCCAAGTCGGCATTGGAACGATTAATCCAACTGTTAAACTGCTCATTGGAGGTGAAAATCTCGGTCCTGGCGGCTTCTCCCAAACGAACCCGTTGTGCCATCCCGGCTGTCGCCTGGGCGTGGTCGGTTTTCCGAGGCGACGCGCTGCGAATGTCGCTTTTGGATTCTGACATGCAGGCCACTGTCGCATTGAGCGTTGCTTCCGCGCCACCGTTCAGACAGGCAGCCATCTGGCAACCGTCGCTCGAAATTCGCTTTATTTTGCCGTCGAATTGCACTTCCGTCCTTCGGTGTCGATTGTCTAAACCCAAATACGAAAGCGTGGTGAGGCATCCTTCAACCTTGGGCTCTTGCAGTTCTCCACGCTGCTGGCGCTGGATCCCACGAATCTCAAACATGTCACGAAAATCGACTTTGAATCGATATTCGATTTCCAATTCGATCGGATGCTGAGAATAGTTGGTCAAGCGAAGATTCTCATACATGGCTCCATCGTCGACAATCATCGATCGAAACACATGCAAAAAACCCTGGGGCAACACCTGTCGATCGGTTCTCAGTTCGGGCATCGTCATTTGAACGACGAGTAAACTGTTGTCCTCTTTCACCGTCGAGTTCAATAGCAGCGGGCGTTTTCCGTTGATCAGCAACTCCCAGCTAGAGAGATGCCGCGTTCCGCGATGGTAGATGCCTTCTTCTGACTGGCAATTCAGATTGATTTCCCCCAGACGATCGAAGATGGCAAACGTATTGCCATACTTGAGAACCTGTATCTGAGCCGGCGCGCGATGCGTCCCCGCCTGCACGTCCCAGTCGCCCTTGGCGCTATCGAATTGGGAAAGATCGTCCGTTTTATCCGTCATTTGATAACCGGTTTGGATGCGTAATCCGGTTCACCTGGATTCTTATCGCCAGTGTCCAAAGGTAGGAATCCTGGCGAATTTACATACTGGACCAGATTGCTAGAATGGAAGACTTGTGGCGAGTCCCCTTCGCCCATCGAATGGGCTGAAGGTGATGGCGAGACTCGTCTTATCAGCTTTTCGTAAACTTCGGTGTAACCTAGTGCCATCGCTTCCACGGTGAACCGCTCCTGAAAATGAAGGCGACACTTCCGACGGTCGATTTCCGCAATTCGACTGGCCGCATCGATCGCTTGCTCTAGCGAATCGACGATGAACCCGCTCACGCCGTCCTTCATCACTTCGTCGACACTGCCATTGCGAAATGCCACGACTGGAGTGCCGCAAGCCATTGACTCACACATCACTAAACCGAATGGTTCGGGCCAATCGATAGGAAATAAGGTTGCTTTCGCATGGCCCAGCAATTCATTCTTGCCGCGCTCGTCTACTTCGCCAATGTACTCGATCAGCGGGTGAGCTAAATGCGGCTTAATTCGCGTCTCAAAGTACTGCGCGTCGACGGCATCAATTTTTGCGGCCATCTTCAATGGCGTGCCTAAACGTTTCGCAATTTCGATTGCTCTTTCAGGTCCTTTCTCAGGTGAAAACCGGCCAAGAAACGCAAAATAGTTTCCACCGACTTCTCGATATGTGTAGTTCGCTGCGGGAGTGCCGTTGTACACCGTGCCAACCCAGTTTGCATGTGGCAAAGGCTTCCGCTGTGAATTGGAGATCGAGACGACTGGCGCGTCTTGAAATTCGTCAAAGACCACATCCATATCGGGCAAATCCAGTCGCCCGTGCAGCGTTGTCACATAGGGTGTATCCAAGTAACGCATCACAGAGAAGTGACTGAAATCGGTGTGAAAGTGAATGATGTCAAATCGATCCGCCATACGGGCGACTTCCATCAGTTGCCGCTGGTGCCAGAAAACCGGATCGCGCGGGATTGGGGAGGTTCGCAGTGAACGGTCAATGACCGCGACATGGTCGGCTGCGGTTCGGGAGTCGCCGCTCGCGAACAGGGTGACTTCATGGCCGAGTCGGTGAAGCTCTTCGGTTAAATAATGGACGACACGCTCTGTCCCGCCATACGTTTTTGGGGGAACGCTTTCAATCAACGGGGCAACTTGCGCAATTCTCATAATTTGACTCCTGCTTACTTGGCGTTCCTTTCGCGTAGGGTGTGGGTTTCGAGGATGCAATAGCAACAGGCGTACCAAATTTGATGCAAGCACATCCTTGGACTAGGTAAGATCGAGCTACGAGCTACGCTTTGCTCGCTCGGCACTCAACTTGTTCGATTTTCGATTGATGGATGTCTTTAGTCGCAATACGTTCTTGGCCGTGGAAGCAATTGCCGGCAGCCGGCAGTTGCATATTGGGAAAGACCTGACCGCCGTTGGGTTGAAGCGGGTGAGGCAGCGACGGATAAGGAAAAACGCCTTGCTTTTCGATCTCGTCCGCAGACATTTCGGCGAGCACGTCCCAGGTCATCCCCTCAGCCAGCCGAGCGGTCGGCCCCACCCAGAGCGGCTTCCCGCGCGGCATCTTGGTCTCGGGACCCAGCAGTTGGGCTGTTTCGGGGACAGACATGGTTTCGAGCAAATGTCGATGGACATGCAATAATCATGCAATAATGCAGCACGGATTGACAAAGCTAACACTGGATTCCACGCTAAATGCAGCGACTTTCTATCGAGAATGTGGCTTTGTAGGCGATTGAAGTAGGCACTTACCAATCTCCCTGCGGTATTTCGTTTGGCTGCATTCCGATGAGCAAGACCCTCGTTGTTTTCTGGGCGAGCGTTATGAACGGAAGGAAATTCAATGGTCCATGTCCGAGCGTGGCCGAGTTGGCTGATCTTGCTTCAAATTGTCGGCAGCGGCGTGGCTGCGGAACCTGTTTCGATTCCCATAGAACGCATCGAAACGGGACTACGCCCCGCAATCGTGCTCGAAGAGATTCCTGCCGAGTCGTTACACCTGGCCGACCGCATGAAGTTTTATAAGGTGCCCGGCGTCAGCGTGGCGGTGATCGACAAGGGTGCGATCGCTTGGGCTCGCGGTTACGGCGTGCGAGAAGTTGGTACGGAGGAGCCCGTCACTCCCGACACTATCTTTCAGGCCGCATCGATCAGCAAATCGGTCGCGGCCATCGTTGCCTTGCGACTTGTCGAGCAAGGAGTGCTTGTAC
>CAKQNH010000624.1 GCA_934255105.1 uncultured Pirellulaceae bacterium | reverse complement strand
GTGCGGTCCTGCTTATGGCGGAGAAGCGCAAGGATGATAACTCCAAAGCCGAAGGGCTCGGAATCTATGAGGTGAGGGATCGCGAGTTCTTGTGTCTTGAACCAAGCGCCGTATTCGCTGCACCTCAATCAATCAACGGCAAGACAGTAGCTGGCAAGTGGACGCGAGCAATATTGGATAAGGAAACACGGGACTTGTTTGATGAACTGGCGGAGCATCAGGACGTTCATCGTTTCTGCGATGTGGCAGATGTTGATGTAGGAATCGTGACCGGGGCTAATAAGTTTTTCTTGGTTACCGACGAAGTCGTCGCAGAGAATGGGCTTGAACGCTGGGCGCACCCAATGTTTGGGCGAAGTGAACACTGTCCGGGCTTAATCTACGATGCCAAGCAACACGCCGCTAACGCTAAAGTCGGGAATCCTACGAACTTCCTTTGGTTCCCAGATCGTGGGCCGTTGCGCTACAAAAAATCGAGGAACTATATCGAAGTTGGGGAGGCAGAGTCATTGCATACGCGGTACAAGTGTCGGATTCGCTCGCCTTGGTTTGCAGTGCCCTCCGTTTATTCAACCGAAATTGGCATGCTCAAGCGATCGCATGATCTTCCGAGGCTAATCCTAAACAAAGTTGGTGCTTACACTACCGATACGGCCTATCGAATCCGTACTTTGAATGAGACACCAGCGGACAAACTCGTTTCATGTTTCATCAACAGCTTGACGTCGCTGAGTGCTGAGTTGGAGGGCCGACACTACGGAGGCGGGGTTCTGGAGCTCGTTCCGTCAGAGATCGAAAAATTGCTAGTGCCCTTGCCAGACAAGATCAAGGTCAGCTTGAAAGATCTAGACAAAAAGGTTCGCGCTGAGTCGGCCTATGGCGCTTTGGAAGCCAATTCGCGCACTGTGCTCGGTGGCTTGGGGCTTTCTGAACTCAAACAAGACATTGTCTTCAACGGCTGGAAGCGTTTAAGAAATAGGAGACAACGGACGTCAAGCGAAAAAGAAGCCGAAGTCAATTAGTCAATTTCCAATACGAATCTTTTCGGGTTCGCATGGTCTTTGAACAGCGAAAGACGGCCGCCGATAAGCGTGGGATTGGCCACACGATCACGGGCGGGCCCCCATCCCAGCCGCGTCATTGCGTTGCTCTGTAGGTAGCTTCTGGTGTCTGTGCTGGTGGTGTGTGCAATCCGCAAATCGAATTCTCCATAGTCCACACCTCGAACCACCAACTGAAACTTTGCGTAAGCCTCATCAACGGTTGGCGTTCGAGTTGTGGTCCAGCTCAATTCGTTGAAGACCTCGTCCCGGAAGTAATGGCGATGATCCACATCCTCAGGTAGCAAACCTTTATCTAGGTTGATCGACTTCGTCCTGTTGGTTCGTGACCCAGTGGGGATATCCAAGTCCCGGCGCGTTAGTTCCTTGCTTTGCCAAACCAATTCAAGCTCGACCCCTTCGGTTTGCGCCTGTTTGTCCTCTTGCGTCGCAGGCGAACTAGGGATGCCCGTAAGCGTTGCAGCTATCTTTCTAGCCGAGCGCTTCGCGGCTGAAATCGAACTTGAAATTGGCGACACCTTCAGCCGAATTCGAGGAGTGGTGTCGTTAGACGTAGATGTACCAGAGCTTGCAGGACGCGGCGGTGACGCCGTCATTTCATCCAAGAGAAGGCCAATTTCGTGCTGCGTATCGAGTTGCGTGGCTGTCGTGATCTTGGTGATGTTGTCGAGATAATCTGCACGAGCAGCCTCAAAGCTGCTTTCGATACTTTCAACCAGAATCCGATCGCCCTCGTGGCCCAAATCACACTCGATGACAATGCCTGCTTCGATATTATTGTTC
Source organism: uncultured Pirellulaceae bacterium (assembly GCA_934255105.1). Lineage (GTDB taxonomy): Bacteria > Planctomycetota > Planctomycetia > Pirellulales > Pirellulaceae > Aureliella. The sequence goes on along the minus strand of CAKQNH010000624.1, from coordinate 1,903 downwards.
AAGCCGCCGGGTGTGAGGTTTGCGCTGCCCACAATGAGCTTCGCTTTTTGGCTGCCACGAACTAAGTAAAGTTTCGGATGGTAAATGACCCGGCGTGCGCCAGTGTCTACGGTGTACAGCGTAACGCCGAGATCGAGAAGGCGGCGCGCACCCTGAATGGTGGTGATGTCGTTGCGAATTCCGATATACGCAATCGCTTTGCTGTGGTGAGCTTGCAAATGTTCTTCCAGCAACTCGACACCACCTAGGTTCACGAAAGCCACGCTGACGATCACACGTTGGATGTCATCTACATCAAAGAGCTCTGAGATCGCGTCTTTGTGGGTTCGAGCAGTGAAGCCTTGAAGAATGAAGCTCTTGTTCGCCATACCGCTGCCCCAGTTGTGAGTGAGCCAAGGGCTAGGCCCTAGCCAAGCTGAATGGATGAGGATAGCGCGGAGCGCGTTTGGGGTGAACTGTTCGACAAGCTGCCCGTTCGCTCACTCCGCCGGTCCGCTCATTGCTGCTCGGAATTCCAATTTGGTGCTGCAGTGACCAACTGGAGCGTCAAGCTCTCTGACGTGCCCTTCTAGACATGAGGTCAGGAAGAATCGACTCAACACCTTCTGAACGGTTAACGGACACGACCATAAGCAGCCCAGGCCAGTCTCTTCCAGCTGCCTCCATGACGAGCATTGCTTCGACTCCCTCCTGTGAGCTCGCGACCGACATCGTCTCGATTCGAGCTCCAGTAGTAGCGTCTACCGCGCAGGATCGCCAGATCGGCAGTTCTTGGTCGGGCCAGTAGAACGCAAACGTGCCGACATCTGAAATGTTCAGCTCGTCCGGGAAACCGTCGCTCGCCGGTGGTAGAAGGATGCTCGAACGCTCAGACGGCGAAGGCATAAAGGGCTCCGAGTAGATCAAGAAATGACAGCTACACGCTTCCAGTCTAAGCCAACAACTTTGGACGTTCAGTCAACCTGTCGCTACCGGGACAGGCGCGCAGCTGCATTTTTTCATGAAAAAACTCTGTGTGACACATCCCGGCGACAGCCTATCCTGCACTCGCTTTTCCCTCCCCTCTGTTCTTTATCATGATAAAAACTTGTGTGACATTTACCGGCAGCTGAGAAGGTGGCTCTGCAGCGAAAGCGCATGAGCTATGCCCCCTGAGCGCGACCGCTATGCCCCCCAGCAGGAGTCGAGCTCGGTTTTCTCATGAGAAAACTTTGTGTGACGATTGCCGGTGATCGAGCTTCGCCGATCGTCCATGGATAGCTGAAAAGCAGCGGTACGCAGACGCGCTGCACAAGCGCGATTGCCATCCCGCAGTTCGGGGCAGTTGGCCGGGAAGGCATTTTTACATGTAAAAATCCGGTGTGACGATTACCGGCAACTTTGACTAAATCCGTCGTCTCAGGCTATCTGAAAACCTGCGCCGGGCGCAGATGCGTTCGCACAAGCGCGACCGCTATGCCCCCTGAGCGCCACTGAATGCCCTGAAAAGTAAACGCCGCCCGAAGGCGGCGCGTGCCGGATCACTTGGCTCGTTAACCACGCCGGATCGTGTTCCCGCCCCAGGTCGAATGCATCCGCTCAAACACTGCCTGCCGGTAGTGCGAGTTGCCTGCATGCCGCCCCATTGTGAAGTGCTCCAGCCGGCTAGATGTGGTCTGGTGCCCGGTCAGCGGGTCGAGCCGGTGCGATGTCGGGTTGAGCATGTTTGCGCTGACCCTTCCGAAGCGTGCCGGAGCCGTTGCAACCCCCAAGGCGCTAGCGGCTATGTGGCCAAGCGTGATGGCAGCCATGGCCATTCCACCTGCCAAACCGGCAGCGAGTCCGCCCACCTTGTACATGACCACCATGATGACCACCGCCAGCGTTGCCATGGTGAGCGCCGTGAACAACGTGTTCTGGTCGC
>CAKQNH010000623.1 GCA_934255105.1 uncultured Pirellulaceae bacterium | reverse complement strand
CCTCAAATGCGTCACTAATACAATTGACGTCCCATGCCCCAGGCTATGTTGAGAAAGGCCGTTGGCCTTAATCGTTCTACAACGGATGGCTCCTCGAATTACTCGCTCCTTAGATTTACTTGCTCTTCAAATTACTCCGGAGATTTCAAACCCAAGCGCTGATCGGCTAGGTCCAATCGGTACATGATTTGGTTATAGTCGTAGCGTGGAGTTTGATCGGGATTGTTGGTGAAGGTGTGGGTGTAGGTGCCTTCGAAGTAGATGAACCGCCCGCCGTCTTGATCGAAATATGGATGCTGCTTGGGGTTGTAGAAGCTGTAGTTGTCATGGGTGACGATCTTGACGGCATCGGACCAGGGGCCGATGGGCGTTTCAGCTTCGGCGTACCAAATCTCGCCTAGCATCGATTTGCCCCACATTTCCAGAACGATCATCACCCATCGCTGTCGATAGTCGTTCCAGGCCATCGAGCCGCCGTGCGCTTGCAGAGTCTTGCCGGTGTCGCGATCTCGGAGCAGGAAGGGAGATTCTTCAACGGTCAACGCGCCTTGCCCGATCAACTCTTTGATCCGCGACAGGTTCAAGGGTTGGCCGCCGCGTCGCCAGGCATATTCGGGACGTCCGTCGTCTGCGCGTAGCACGCGCGGTGACTGCGGATCGTCGCTGGCTTCCAGGCAGGTGTAGACTTCGTATTGTGCGGGGTCGAGAAAGGCGTCGATCGTGGCTGGCACGCGCGTGTAGGGGAACGGTTGTGCAAAGTAGATGTAGTCAACTTCATTGTCGGATACTCGCACTGGATGACCGGCCGGATGCAGCCCTTCCAAATCGAGTTCTTTCAATTGTTTGAAGGTCTGGCTTGAAGGATCGAATTCGCATATGCCGCGCGTGTGAGCTTGCATGGCTTGAGTGACTTTTACATAGTGGGCAAACAGTCGTTCGTGGCCTGCGTCGTCCTTCAGCACGGTCAGGCCATCGATCCAGGTCGGTCCCTTGCCGGGCATCGCGCAGGTTTTCTTGGCGTATCCTTCAGCGTCGACAAAATACTCTAGATCGACACCCAGAGCAGGGTCCAATCCGCCATCCGCTGGGAGAGCAGATGTTGCACCGGGCACATCGTAAATTCCCAGCGGGTATTTGGGGAAATTGGTATCGCCCCAGAACCAATGTAAACGCCCATTGAAAACGGCGTTGACCACGCTGTCCGATCCGAGCACGCCGCTATTGAGCAGCGGTTGCTGGATCGGTACGGTGTCATCGAGCATCACGCTGTCTCGGTAGATGCCTCCGCCAGTTACTCGGTATAGTCTTTCGGCAATATTGATGCGTTTAAGTTTAATGGTTGCTTGGCCGCCTGGCGTTGTCGCTATTGATCGCCCACGAAAGCCAAAGCCGTCTGCGGGGAATTCATAGCCATGGCTTTTGACGTAGAAGAAAACGCGTTGTCCGAGCAGCGAGATATCGTCGAAGGCGATTAGGCCGGCTGAATCGCTGATGTAACGTGTGTTGTTGACTGTCGTCAGTTCGACCAGCGGTACACCTCGGTCGGTTGCATCGTCGACGATTTTGATTTTGAACGGCTCGGTGGCTAGCGCAAGCGTGGGGGCCAACAGTAAAGCCATGGTTACTGTAGAAAACAAAGAGCGCATGATTGTTAGGCCTGTTGCAGAGAGTACGTTGTGGAGCGGTTGGGGTTGGCGAGTAAATCAGCTATGGAGGGGACATCGTCGGGTTTGAATGAGGGCAATAAAGCCTGTTTATACCCCACGAGTCATTCCCGGTCGTACAGTTCGTTCCTCCATCCACGCAAATCTTCTCCCATGCCCGCGAGCGGGAGGGTTCGCGCATAGGCAAGGGAGAGGGAGGGCCGGAGACGGATTGTACAGATGTAGATTGCGCGGTCCCCTCTCCCTCGCTTAGGCTCGACCTCTCCCAGAGGGAGAGGATCCGGGCCCCACGCTAACTCTCTATTGCTTGGGATCGACCTTTCCCAGAGGGAGAGGATCCGGTGCAAGCAGAGGTAGTGCAAGAAAATCGAGAGGGAAAAGGGCTGCGGAGAGTTGCGGGGGATAAACGGTAGGAGTGCTTATGGAATGAAGGGATAAACGGGCAGGAGTGCCCGTTCTACGGTGGGCTGGTAACCTGAGGTAGGTGTTCATTCTGTACTTAGCGATTGGGCTATAGGGACTCGCTGCAGTACAAATTCGTAGGGTCGAGGTTGCGCGACCAAACGCTGCAGGTCTTCGAGCTGGTTATTGGCGGCCGCAGCTTGCGCGTTGAGAGGCGGAATCAAGGGGCTACTGGCCAGGTTGGCGTTGGCGGATCGGGCAGCTTGGCTGAGTTGATCGCGGGCTTCGGTCAGCGATTTGAGCGCTACGGCTTGCGCGTCCCAAGGGCCGCCCGGTTGCCAAGCGTCGGGAGTCGTCGAGGCGATATTGATTCCATCGGCGAGTTGCTGGGCGCGATAGCTGCCAATTTTTCTGCCGGAGACGGTCAGCTCGTATTCGCCTCCCGCCAAGTTCTCCACCTTCAGTCGATAGGCGTTCAGTTCGTTCATGGGTACAAAGCGGTAGGTCATCGCCGAGAAGGCACCATTGTTGAAAGGGAGCCCTTCGTCGAGTCGCGTGAATCGCAGTGTGCCGTCAGCGCTGGTGATGTTGGAGATGGAGCAGCCGACTGCTTCGATTGTTTGACTGGTGTTCGCATCGATCGCGGCGGAGGATGCTTCTTCGGGCGCACCGAATCCTTTGAGAATCGCGTAGGCCATGGCTAACTGGCCGAGCTCGCTCAAGTGGATTGTGTCGGGCGCATGCAGGGTCTGGTGTTTTTCGGCGGGCAGGTTTTGGTTCGACTCGAGGACGCGGCGTTGAATTTCGCGCATTGAGCGCTGCACGTCGATGGCGTGGGCACCCTCTTCTGTGGCGATGGCCAGCGCTTCGTCGCACATTTGCTGTAAGAAGTCGTGTTCGGTTTTGTCAGGGTCGCCACCGGTGACTGCGGCCGAGCAGATGTAGACTCGCACACGGTGTTCGTTGCAGGTTCGCACGATGCCACGGATTGAATCGAGGAACAATTGTCGATGAGCATCATCGGCCTTGGTGCCCCAGCCGATGTCATTGATCCCGAAGGCGACGGTCAGCAGGGTGACATGGTTGTCCAGCACGTCGCGCTGAAGGCGTTTCAAGCCACCTTCGGCTGTATCGCCACCGATGCCCAAATTGATAAATCGCACCTTCCGCTGTGGATAACGCAGCAGAGTGAAGTTCTCAATATGTTTGCCGTAGATTCGGGCGGCGGTGATGCTATCGCCGAGGAAAGCAACCGTGTCTCCATCTTGGATGGCAAAATCGTCGGCGGGCAGCTCGGTTGCCCGGCACGAGCAGACCGCAAGCACCATCAAGAGCACGAGTCGGCAAGGCATGGAGGAGTCCTGTAGTCGGAGGAAGGCTATAGAGCACTACGTAGCGGCAGTCGCCAAGACTTTCGATGGCACGGCCTGGGCGGTCGGATCCAATCGGGCTTAAGAAAGTATAAGAATTATAATCTCGGTCGCATTTGACAGCGGGTGTTATGAGGCGGTATCTTACGACACAGATTGTCCTCTTGCCTTAGTATTGAGTGCCATGCCTTCTACCACTTCACCCGACCAGACCGCGTCCGTGCGCATTCGCGCTGGGGATGTATCCGATGAGCGCGATCTGGCTGCCGCGATCGAGTTGCTCAACCAATATGCGAGTGGTTTGGCAGGGC
>CAKQNH010000622.1 GCA_934255105.1 uncultured Pirellulaceae bacterium | reverse complement strand
GTGTAGCAATAGTTCAGAGCAGTACTCAGAACGTCTCCACAATCAACGATGTCCCCGAAGTTGCGCATTCTATCGGCGACCTTACAATTCCGCGCGGCGTTGCGATCCGAACCGGTTACGCCAGCCTGCGTGAGGTTTTTACCGATGTGGACAACCCACATTCTGAACTGACGTACAGCGTGGAGTCGGTCAGTGACCCCGGCATCGTTAGTGGAATTGAAATCAGTGAAGATGGACTGCTCGATCTGACCTTTGCCTCAGACCAGTCTGGGACGGCCGTCATCCGGCTGCGGGCTACAGATCCTGCGGGTAGCTTCGTCGAAGATGAGTTTGCGGTGCATATTCTGGCACCGACGTTCCGAGTTACCCAAGTGATGCCCAGCGTCAGTGGTATCACTGTCTCGGTCAACCACCAATTGGATGTCGCGCGACTCGACTTGTATGACGGATTGGACGCCTCCGACGATTTGCCCGACTTGGTGCTGGTCGGTGCCAATAGCGGCCCCATCCAAGGCTCTGCTGTACGGAATTCCCAAGAGAGAAAGCTAACGTTTTTTCCAACCGATGGCCCGTTTGAACCAGATGCCTATACGCTGACGCTGTTTGGGCGCGACGATGGCTGGGTTGATACGGCCGGTCAGCAACTCGACGGAGATGAGGACGAGGTCGCCGGCGGCGTTCTCATCCATGAGTTTGTGGTTGCATCGCCCGCCCCTGGGACTAGATTGGTCTCCCTTCCGGATGTGATCCGCGGCCCCGGGCAAATGGTGGATCTGACGCCAGCCGACGATACTGATGATCCGTTCACTCTGCGAGTCGACGACGCGACTGGCATCACCCACCTAGAACTTGACTTGCGATATGACTCCAGTTTATTGACTCTATCGACGGCGGCTAAAGCTGCCGGAATCCCGGCCGACTGGCAGGTAGCGATTGTGGAAGTCGAGCCTGGAGTAGTCCGGATCGATGCGCGCGGAACGACCGCTTTGACAGGTAGCAATGTCTCAGTGGTCACATTTGTGGCAGCCGTTCCCAGCGGTGCGACCTACGGCGCTGCTCAACTGCTCCAAGTACAAAACCTAAGTATTAATGGTGGCACAATCCCTGGAATCGGCGACACCTCGCTCCAGCATGCCATCTATCTTGGCGATGTTTCGGGGAATGCGGGCTACTCAGCGTACGACGCAGGCTTGTTGAGCCGCGTCGGCCAAGGGATCGACTCGGGCTTTGATGCATTTCCACTGATCGATCCGCAGTTGCTAGGCGACGCATCGGGCGACGGAATAACGACGACCTTAGACGCTCGCTTCGTAGCTGAAAAATCAGTGGGGCTGATTCGTCCCGACTTGGCGGATGTGCCCGCAGGTGTTGTACCAACCTTCCAGGATGGTGCGAGCACAACTGTCAGCGTGACCAGCGGGTTGTACAGCGGCAGCCCCGGTGATCATGTCGAAGTTCAGATGATTATCGGCGATGCGGCGTCGTTGCTCGGTGCCAATCTCGAACTTGAGTTTGACCGCGCGGTGTTGGAGTTGACAGACCAAGATGTATCCATTCCCGACTCCGTTGGCGAGTTCCTGAGAGATTGGGAGTTCGCGGTTAACGTTGATGAGGTTTTGGGCAAGGCTCAATTGGCGATCTACCATAGCGTTCCACATGCGTCGAGTGGCGGCACTCTGGCGAACTTGAATTTCGAAATTGCTGATGGAGCGACTGCGGGCACCTACCCTCTCGCGCTCACAGGCAATTTGAACGAAGGTGCCATGGCCCTGGTTGCTCGTGACGGCGATATTGCGGTGCAGCCTGCACCACTCGAAGTGCAACTGCCCAGCGGAAGTGGTGCCAACCACGTAGTCATTCGCCGCGTCGGAGACGGCGTTGAAGTCTTCGACCTAGTTAATCTGATATCGTTGGCGCGCAATCCGTTGGCAAACACCCATGCAGTTCGCGTCTTGGGATCGAACTCGGAGATCGATCGCGTGTTGGTCGACTACGATTCGGGTGGCTTCTTCCAATTGGCGGGCGGTATCGATGTGCGCGGCGGCAGCGGAGATGGCGACGTGTTGACTGTCACTGGCACGGGCAACACACAGGCTATCTATTCGACTGTTATGTTCCCTACAGGACAGACGCTATTGTCCCTGTCGGAGGCCAGCCAAGAGCACCAAGTGCTCTACAGTGGCTTTGACGATTTAACATTCGATGGCATGCAGTCTTTCAGCTCGCAAAGCTCGTTGATCATAGGGGACAATTCCCTAACCATCGGTTCGGCGACCCCCGTAGATCTAGGGGCGTTGACCGTAATCGATGGTGGCACGTTGAGCTCATCGAGCCCGCTCATCCTGGGGCCCGCTGAGTCTCTCATTGCGGCTGGCGTTATCAACGGTCGATTCACAGGCCACTGCGGATCCGTGCTACGGCTGATCGGCGATCTGTCCGTTGGCGACGCAGCCTCGGTGGCCGGGTTTATCACCGACGGCGATGTGGAAGTTGGCAACCACCGTCTTACCCTGCATGACCACAATCAAGCGGTGCTGGGCTCATTGACCACGCTGGGGGAAGCTTCCGTTGCTGGAACGATCTATGCCGCCAATGGTTTGCTGGTCGATTTCGGCAACAACATCACTGGCTGGGGCACACTGCAGTCCCCCAACGATCCAAACAAGCTTGTGATGCACAACGGTTCGATCAGCGGCAATAGCTTGGCGGAACAGATTTCCCTGTCCGGTTTCGTCAAAGGTGTGGGCACTCTCCACAACGTGAATATAGCGGGCACATATTCGCCCGGCTTCAGTCCGGCCGTAGTCTACAACGGGAGCGTCGATTACGGCCCTGCCGGGACGACTCTGATCGAGGTTGGAGGCACCACGCCTGGAGATAATGGATATGACCAAATCAATCACTCCGGCGATGTCGTTTTGGACGGGACGCTGGACGTTCAAGTAGCACCTGGTTTTGTGCCGTCGTATGGGGACGTGTTTGATGTCTTGACCTGGACTGGAACGAGAACTGGAACCTTCAGCGGTTTCGTTGGAACGCGTATCAGCACCAGCCTGGCAGTCATTCCTCGCTATACCAACGGTGCACTGGAGCTGGTTGCAACCGGTCCAGGCGATGCCAATCTGGACGGTCGAGTAAGCATCGCCGATTTCAGCGTGCTGCAGAACGGGTATGGGCAGTTGGGACACTGGCAGCAGGGTGACTTCAATCTGGATGGAAAGATTTCCATTGCAGACTTCGCCATTCTCCAAAACGCCTATGGCACGACCTACTTCACCGCAGGTAGCAGCATCGCAGGTAGCAGCATCGCTGGTGGTGAAGGAGAGGGGGCGAGCCAAGACCATCCACCAAGTGGGAACGCGCCACAAGGCGTCCACTCGACCGCACCGGACCCTCAGGGCGTCGATCACTTTTTCGGCGAACTCGGCTTGCACGCAGAATCGTTCAAGCCAACGGAAAACGAGCCCCTTAAACCACCGAACTCGCGCTAGCGAAATCTCTTGCGACCCGCTGATTTGAGCTGGTGCAACTTGTAAGTAAAAACATATCACTATAAAGGAAACAAGGTGACGAACCGTTATCCAACATTGCTTGTATGGCCCTTGGGGCTCCTGATCTGCGCGTGCTGCTCCGTGAGTGCGTGCGGTGACATTATCGCTACAATGGAAGTGCAGCCTGGAACTTTCTCACTTTTCCTTCAAGACGATTTGACGGGTGATACCGCTGGAACTTTTGGCATTGCGACTTA
>CAKQNH010000621.1 GCA_934255105.1 uncultured Pirellulaceae bacterium | reverse complement strand
GCCAGCAGTTCCAGAGTCGCAAAGTAATCAAGCACTACTTGGCGGTTGTCGAAGGTGTTGTGGCTGAGGCTGGGGCAGACTTTGGTATGGAGAACGAAGAAGCGAGTTCTCAAGAACGACGGCGGAGCGTCGAGCCACATTGCGAAGCAGATTCTCAAGAACGACGGCGGAGCGTCGAGCCACATTGGGAGCAGCGCTGGGAAGATTACGTGCGCAAGATTCCCGATCTACCACAGGCAGAGATCGTGACCGCCGATGCAGAAGGTGCCAAGCTGGCAGTCGCTCTCGTCGAGTGCCTGCGAAGTGTGTCTGCAGAAGTGGCTAGGCAGGTGAGTGGAGAGAGTTTGTTGCGAATACAACTCGAGACGGGGCGAATGCATCAGATCCGCATACAAGCCGCCTCGCGCGGATGGCCCGTGGTGGGTGATGCCAGCTACGGAGCGGTGCTTCCCTGGCAACACAGCTATGCATTGCCGCAGTCGATCGCGAGCGACCCGAGCCACGCACACTCGACCACCAGTCAAGTTGTGGAAAGCCCACTTGCAGACGACACTGTTGTGGAAAATCTAGCGTCAGAAAACACTCCCGACGAAGGCGTTGATACTGCTATGCACGGGCATCCACCCATAGCCTTACATGCTTGGTCGCTGGAGTTTAGGCATCCGCAAACAGCCAAGCCGCTGAGGTTTGTTGCCCCAGTTCCCGCCAACTGGCAGCAGCTACCCAGTGAACTGATGGAGTGCATCTCCCGATTAGCATGAATTGGGCACGGCAAGTGAAATTGCTCGCGATTGGCGTTAAAGCAACCTTGGACTGCTGCTCGCGATTGGCGTTAAAGCAATCTTGGACTGCTGCGACTTGTCGTAGCTTTGGGATGTAGCTAGGAAGTGGAAACAGATTCAACGGTAAAGATTTACTGCGAGTCAGGGCGTTCCGGCAACGGTCCGAGCTTTGGTCCGTGCCGGCTTGCACCGTCAAACGCGCCGTGCTGCCAAGGTTTGCGCAAAAGCTCTGACAAGTCGCTGCGGTCAATAGAGCGTCCCTAAGGATCAATTAGTAACTACGGGAACGGGGAGTGGCTCCAACTGGGGTTCGAGCACACCGCGCGCACGTCGCCATACCAAGGCCGCTTCTACAAACATCCAGGCTTGTAAAACTAAGATACCGACACCAAAAACGCTCAGCAAAATCTTCCCTTGCGGAATCCAGTTGACGATCAAATCGTAGGTCATGGCCCAACCGGGTATGAGCATCATCAGCAGTGTTGGGATGGCTAGGAAGGCGATCGCCTTATTGCGTCGCCAGAGGTAGAACGCGGCCACCATCATCGCCAGCCCAGCCAGCAGTTGATTAGTGGCACCGAACAGTGGCCAGAGCATCAACCCGCCGCTGCCTGGCTTTTCGCCCGCAAAGATGGCGACGGCCCCACCTACACCGACAGCCAGCGACGTTGCCACATATTTGTTTTGAATGGGCAGGTGTAAGCTTTGCCCGAGTTCTTGAATGACGTAGCGTTGCAGTCGAGTGGCGGTATCGAGCGTGGTGGCAGCGAAGCTGGCAACGAGCACGGCCATGATGCCGACGCCCAACTTTAATGGGATGCCGATAGCCGATAGGAAGTTGGCTCCCCCTTCGATGAACGCGGCCAAATTCTTCTGCAAATTCTGTTTGTTCCAAGCGCCATCATCGCCCGATCGATAGTAGGTCCGCCAAGCCTGACGTCCCTTGAGCGGTTGTCCATCGCTTCCCACGACGCGTTGATAGTCGAGGGTCGTCGAAGGGGCAGAACCCGCGGATAGAACTGTAGAGGTGGCCAGGCTGGTCTTCTGCAAGGCTCCCATGCCGACCCCCGCCGTGCAAGCCAGGATGACGATCACAGCCAGAGCCGATTCGAGCAACATAGCGCCGTAGCCAACGGCTTGCGCGTCGCGCTCGCTAGAGACCTGCTTGCTACTGGTCCCCGAACTGACCAAGCAATGAAAGCCGCTGCAAGCACCGCAAGCGATCGTCACAAATAAAAATGGAAGAATGGGGGGCGCATCGGCGGGAATCGTCGACGAGATCGGTTCGGTCGAAGCCCATAAATCGGCTTCTCCCGTCAAGCTGGCGACCAACACGCCGACAATCAAAAGGGCCAGCGCCACATACAGTTGTTGGCTATTCACGAATTCCCGCGGCTGCAAAAGCAGCCAGACGGGCAGAATGGAAGCTGCAAAACAGTAGGCCAGCAACAACAGGGTCCAGATTACGATCGGATTCCACAGCCCATCAGCGCTTCCCGCCGGTAGCCACTGCAGTAGGTCGATGGGCAAGTAATACACGCCGACGACGACCGCTGCGTAGAGCGTCACCAGAGACAACAGCGAGGGGATGAGTAGCGTCCGGCCACCGCGATAGGTCCACCAACCGATGGCCACCGCCACCGGCATGGCCATCCACACCGACAGCACACTCTCGGGATACAGCGCGAAGATGTTGGCGATCACCAATCCAAAAATCGCTAACACAATCCACAACGCCAGTGCCAGCACTGTTAGAAACAACAGTTTTGCGCGAGGTGAGATCATACGTCCGGCAATCTCGCCAATGGTTTGGCCGCGATTGCGGATTGAGATAATCAGCGTGGCGAGATCGTGAACTCCACCGATCAGAATGGCACCTATGACCACCCACAGTAGTGCAGGTAGCCAGCCCCAAAAGACCGCAATGGCGGGACCGACGATCGGCCCTGTTCCCGCGATGCTGGTAAAGTGGTGTCCGAATACGACACTCTTCGGAGTCGGTACGAAATCGTTGTCATCGCGTAGCGAACGACTGGGGACCGGTGCATCGGCCGACAATTCAAACAGCTTGACGCTGAGCCAACGGCCATAGGTGAAGTAAGCAACCAGCAGAACAGCCAGAGAGCCGAAACAAATTAGAAGCGTGCTCATGAACAATTACACTGCGGAGGGAAATTAGGAGCCAAAGACAGGGGGCCACCTCAGTATAAACCATGAACGAACTTCGCAACAACAAGCACTACGTCTGCAAATCTCGCAATAATTCGAGCACCCTAAAAATAGTGGGCTGGGTGGTACGTATATTTGGCCCCAATGCCTTACAATAGCTCGCTTCGCCACCACCTAAGCTACTTAGCTGTGACAAAGCACTGCCTGCTCTCACGAGGAAACCTCTGTTGAAACTGGAACTTCACTGGCAGATTCTAATCGGCATGGTCTTGGGAGCGACTATTGGCATTACGGTCAACGGCTTTTTTAGCACTCGACACAGCGAACTGACTGAAGGGCTGCCCAAGGGCGTGCAGTCCGCCAGCGTGCACGATTCGACTGACTTGATCGATATCCGCTGGACGACGACCAGCGGAGACCAAGAGCGACGAGTGGTCGATCCCACCGGGAAGACCGACGGCTGTGTGCTGACGGTCGAAGACTTGCGTCGGCAGTCACCAGTTGCCGCCACGCTTTTCGAAATGGCACCGAGTCTCGCTAGGCAGGTCGGCGCGTGGTGCAAACGCATCGGAGGCCTGTTCCTGCGGATGCTGCAAATGGTCTCCGTGCCGCTGATTATCGCCTCATTGTCCTCGGGCGTGCTAGGCCTGGGAGGCGGAGGTGGTTTCGGCAGGATGTTCTCCATCACCGTCGTCTACTACGTGACAACTAGCCTGTTGGCGATCATGACCGGTCTGGCGGTAACGAACATTATCAACCCAGGCATCGGCACCGATTTGCGATTGGACATTGCTCAAGCAC
>CAKQNH010000620.1 GCA_934255105.1 uncultured Pirellulaceae bacterium | reverse complement strand
GTGTGATATTGGCGGCGTTGGCCTCATCATCCCACCATCGACAGTTTTACTTGAGGTAGACTAGGTTTGTTTCCGCAACCGTTCATCATAGCGTTTTTGAAAGTAGTTTGTATGCACAGCGTGGCCAGCATGGGCAAATGGGTTTGTCGGTGGGATCGAAGTGTAGATAGCGATGCCATGGCGGCGGCGTTCGAAGCGAGCCCCCTCCAACACGAGCAGCTAGTTAATAGGCTGCGCGGCAATTTACATGGCTTACATGGCGTGTTGTACGGAGCGGACCTGCTAAAAATCGCGGTTTTGGCGGCTTGGATCGGCTGCGGGTTGGCAATTATGCTGACCGCGGGTAGCGCGGTAGCACAAGAGGCAGGCGAGTCACAGTCGTCCCCGACGGCAGCCACGGCTTATACTCCGGTCGTCGTCTCGGACGAAGCCCGAGCTATCCACGCGCGGAGCTATGTGTTTGACGGGCACAACGATCTGCCATGGGAGGTCCGCGAACGGGGCTCACGCTCCTTTGACAAACTGGACATCTCGCAACCTCAACCGCAGATCCACACTGACATTCCGCGGTTGCGCGCGGGGGGGGTCGGAGCACAATTCTGGTCGGTGTATGTGCCCTCTTACACCGCCGCCTCGGGGCTCGCCCATCAAATGACGCTGGAGCAGATCGAGATCGTGCAGGCCATGCTGGCCAAGTACCCCGAAACGTTTGAATTGGCGCTAACCAGCGATGATGTCGATCGCATACGCGCTGCGGGCAAGATCGCTTCGCTTATCGGTGTGGAAGGGGGCCACGCCATCGATAACTCGTTGGAAAAACTGCGGCGCTTGTTCGATCTCGGGGCGCGATATATGACGCTGACCCACAGCGATTCGCTCGATTGGGCCGATTCGTGCAGCGACGTCTCCAAGGCGGGGGGGCTGAGCGAGTTTGGTGTAGCGGTCGTGCACGAAATGAATCGCTTGGGGATGATGGTCGACATATCTCACGTCTCTGCTGAAACCATGCAAGCCGCTTTGGATGCTAGTCAAGCTCCGGTCATCTTCTCGCACTCTTCGGCGCGCAGCGTGGCCGATCATCCGCGGAATGTTCCCGATGAAATTCTAGCCCAAATGCCCGCCGATGGCGGCGTCGTGATGGTCAACTTTTATTCGGGCTTCATCGTCCCCGAGTCAGCCAAGAATACTCGCACCATGTTCGAGCAGACGCGCGCGTTGCGCGAAAAATACGGCGACGATACCGAAGCCATTCGTCGCGAGTCGGCAGCGTTCCGCGCCAAATATCCCGTCATGCGCGGCAGCGTTCAGGACGTGGCCGACCATATCGATCGCTTGGTTAAAATCGCTGGTATCGACCACGTCGGCATCGGCAGCGATTTTGATGGAATTCCCGTCGTCCCACGACAACTCGAAGACGTATCCATGTATCCCGTATTGACCCAAGTGCTACTTGATCGAGGCTATTCAGAGCAGGATATTCACAAGATCATGAGCGAGAACATCTTGCGGGTTATGCGGCAGGTGGAGGCGGTCGCCAAAAAATTGCAGGCTGCTCAATAGCTTAAACGCGGAGATAGTCGGGCAGTGGGCGGACTTTGCCCTGCCGATCGATGCAGGCTATGGTACTAGTGGCCGTGACGATCAGCTCGGGTCTCGGCTCAGCCACGGCAGCGTTTGAGGCCGGCGCAATTTCGCCGGGGCGAATCAATTCATAGGCGTGGTGAATGCGGACTCCACGACTGCGGACTACGCGGGTGGTTAGTGTGAGTAGATCGTCGAACACGGCGGCACCCATGTACTTGATGTTCATTTCAACCACGACCAACATCAGGCCACTTGATTCGAAATCGCGGTAGCTGTGGCCGTGGACGCGCATCAATTCGACGCGCCCACGTTCAAAGTAATTCAGATACTGCGCGTGGTGCACGCGTCCTTGCCCATCGGTTTCGCTGTAGTTGACGCGTATGGTTACAGTATCTTGAATGTTCAACGCTTGAGCACCAGTGACAAATGAACGGATAAGTGCAATGGCTAGAGTCTAAAGAGTGTAGACTGTCAGGTGTGTTGCTCAAGTGGTAGGGACTGCACCGTTGCTTTGAAGGTGTCTGATAAGGCAATTTTTGTTGATGGAGGAAATCATGAGTTTCGACGAAGGTGTGGTTACCGATTTCATCACGGCCCGCAGCAGAGATTATCCTACGATTCGTCAATTTACGGTTTTTTTGGAAAATCGCGTCGGACAATTGCTCGAGGTGGTGCGTCGCTTTGAAGGGACCGGCATTAGCGTCGTGGCTCTGTCGCTCAATGATTCGGCCGAATGTGCCTTTGTCAGGTTTTTGGTCAGCCATCCCGAGCGGGGTCGCGAGCTTTTGGAGCGGGCTGGTTTGGCGATAATTGAAAGCAATTTGATCGCCCTGGAACTGCCCGACCACCCGCAACCACTGTTGCAGATCTGCTCTGCGCTGCTGCAGGCCGAGATTAATATTGTCCAAGCGTATCCCCTGTTGGCTCGCGGAGCTTCGCCGGCGGCTGTGGCCATCATGGTCGACAACACCGAACTAGCCCAGAAAGTGCTGGCCAAACAAGGCTTCAAGATGCTCGCCGAAGACGATCTATTGGCGTCGCAATAAGTACCCGTTCCGCCATCCACGGGCGCTCATTTTGGCCCGCTGCGGCCTGTGGTAGCTTTCGCGCGAACCCTCCCCACAGCATTGCTTCGGCGGGAAAACCGTCCGGTTGGGGGAACTTACCGCAGCCTGCAAGCGTCAAACCTTGGTGGATTTTGACGATTAAAGTAGTGGTTAGGGCGTTTAGGATGAATTTTCATCCATGTTTTTGCCGACGTTCTTGAAACGGAGCGCTGCGAGCTAAACTAATTTCTAAGCCCCAACTAGGCTTGAAGATTGGCAGGTCGTGCCGATTTTACATCTGGGTTAACGAAGGTAAGAGCATATGTCGCGTCGTGAAAAGAGACAGCAACTTTCCCAATGGCTGAAGGCACTCTTTTTTCAACCACAGTCCAATCTGCCTCGTCGGCGCGCCATCTTGGTCGAACCGCTGGAAACCCGGCAATTGTTGGCCGCCGACGGTTTCATGTTTCTGCTGGGTTCGTCGTATCAGCAACAGGACTCCCAGCCCGCCCCTGTTCAAGCTAGCACTAACCAGCTAACCACTAGCCAACTGGCCGCCGCTGGGTTGACTGGTGAAGGCGAATTGGCCGCCGAAGGTGAGCCAGCCGACGACCTAGTCGCGTTCGCCAAGGCACTCACCGATTCGGGCACACGCTACTTTGGTGCGGCTTGGTGCCCGCACTGCAGTGACCAAGTGCGGCTCTTCCAAGACGGTGGCAAATTCCTGCCGTTTATCGATGTCACCAACCCAGACCGCACTCCCAATCAAATCGCCATCGATGAAGGCGTTACCGAGTATCCGACTTGGGAGTTCCCCGACGGTTCGCGATTGACCGGGGTGCAGTCGCTGCAAACCCTGTCGCAGAAAGCGGGAGTGCCCATTCCACAGTCGTCGACACCATCGATCGCACCGCTGGGTAATGTCAATGTGGCCGTCGGGTCACCGCTGCACATTCCCATCGACGCCTACGACCCCAACGGCAACCCGTTGACGATTACGGTCACCTCGAGCGATCCAAGCTTGGTGAATGCCGAGGTGCTCAGCGGCAATCGGAGTTGGAAACTGTCAACCCAAAACTTCGGCGATATGGTCTTTGAGTTGTTTGAAGACAAAGCCCCTAGGC
>CAKQNH010000619.1 GCA_934255105.1 uncultured Pirellulaceae bacterium | reverse complement strand
CGCAGGTGCTCGGCCGCATTGTCGCCGATCAGGCGAGATAGTCGTTGATCGCTCCGCCGATCAAATGTGATAGTCGTTGATCGCTCCGCCGATCAAATGCTAGGTTCGCCTATCAGTAGTTGCTTGGGATTCTTCTAAATACGCTGATGCTATCGCTGCACCATTCATCGAGAGCAATGATCGGCGGAGCGATCAACGACTATCGCCAGAGCGGCTACTTAAAATCAGCTCGCCGGTTGATATGCGCCGGACGACGGGGCTAGTATTCGCTCCGAACTTTTCCTATGGCCTGAGCGTGGTGGCCGGTGGGTAGGGAACAGATCCTTCAGCTTCAGGCAGTGCTTTTCCAGCACATGCCAACTCAGCAGAGCCGCCCCATAGGTCAGCGTGAACATGGCAGCGATGTACATCAAATTGCCCGCGATGGCATTGCCGGTTAGGCTGGTCAAAATCGGCACGGAGCACACGGCCGCAACAATCGGTATCAGCGGGCTCTGGAAGACGTAGATCGCATAGCTGTATTTACCCAAAGATCGCAGACAGGAAAGATTGAAGCACCGCGCCAGCAGGCTGGACTCACGTCCCTCCAGTAGCCACACTAGCACGCAGGACCACATCAATGGCCAGAGCGTATTTGGCACGGTAAACAGCCGCTTGTCGTATACCGATGCGGTCACGGCCACGGCAAGGCAAAGTGGCAAAAGGGTCAATGCCCACCATTTGAGTGGCGTTAGGCCACGCGGGCTGCGAATTTGCATCGCCAGTATCGATCCCATTAGCAACGCATCGCAGCGCAGCACAGTCAACACATTCGGTGCTAGGCCGTTATCGCTGACAGACGCAAACATGATGCGAACTACGGCGCTGCCTGCGGCCAGGCCACACGCCAGTTTGAGTGCCGTGCTGCGGCAACAAATGAAGAGCGCTAGGGGCCAGACCAAATAGAAGTGTTCCTCGACAGCCAGCGACCAAAAGTGATCCAGATAGCCAAAGCACCAAGCATTATCGAAGCTCATTTTCACATTGCTCAAATAGCTCCACAAGTAGAACTGATTGGCCTCCGCTTGAGCAAACATTCCGCGATATGCGGGCACCCAATTACTGGCGATCAGAAACAGAAACAGCGCGCCAAAGTAGAGCGGGAAAATCCGCAAGCTACGCCGCGCCAGAAAATTGGTGAAGTAGCCTTGGTTACCTTTGGCGTCGATCAAAATGCCAGTAATCAGAAAACCGCTGAGCACAAAGAACAGATCCACCCCGCGATCGCCCAAGGCCAGCGTTGAATGCAGCGTTTTACCCAGCCAACCATCCGTCGGAATCTCCTTGGAGAATCGATAGAGCGTGACGATCAAGATGGCCAAACCACGCACGCCATCCAGTTGCGGAATGTGACGCCGGGGTTGCCACAACGCGGCGGATCGATCTGGAGTGCTTTCAGCCAATGCAGGGTCTCACAACTTACCATTCACAAACAGTGCCGCGGGAATTCTTTTGGCACTCACCTGGGACGGAAACTAAGCATCGCGAGAAGAATTACTGTCGTAACCGCGACAGTTATAGTTGGCCCGATGCTAAGCAAACTATAGGTGGCGCGATAGCAGTGCGCGGTTTGGCACCCGTCAGAATGTGAGCGTTCCTGCAAGCTTGCACCGGTTATAGCGGAATTGCTGGTGGTGACTGATAGCCTGCCCCAAATGGCCCACTGCCATTACACTTGTGGCCTATCAAAGACGCTCCACTATTCACCAGGAATTCAGGTCATGGAACAATCCTTCGTCGCTTGGGCCAAGATGCGCGCACGGCGTTTGCCGCAAGTTAAGCTGGGGATCGGCGACGACGCAGCCGTGCTTGCCAATGACGGTAGCGACCTGGTCGTTACCACCGACAGCATGATGGAAGGGGTTCATTTTGAATGCGGGCAGGTGGGTGCGCGGCGCATTGGCCGCAAACTGGTCAGCATCAATCTCAGCGACTTGGCCGCAATGGGCGCAGAGCCCACCGCCCTCTTCCTTTCGCTGTGCCTTCCGCTAGACGCTGCCATCGATACCGAAGCCCTGGCCGCCGAGATCTATGAAGGGGTGTGCGAGATGGCTGAACAGTTCAATGTCGCCCTAGCCGGTGGCGACACCAATTGTTGGGCAGGTCCGCTGGTTCTGAATCTGACCGCGATCGGCCGCACCGTCGACGGCGTCATTTGGACTCGCAGTGGTGCCCGAGCCGATGATCTCATTGTGGTCACAGGCCAGCTCGGTGGTAGTCTGCTCGGCAAACACTTGGACTTCATTCCGCGGCTGGAACTAGCGCGTCAGATCCGTGGAAAAGTTGACATCCACGCCGCCATGGATATCAGCGATGGGCTGAGCGTGGATCTGCTGCGGATGTGCGATGCATCCGGCTGTGGCGCGATCTTAGAACTGGATCGGATCCCCATCTCGGAGGCCGCGCAGCAGCGTGCCACCACCAGCGGCAAGCTGGCTGTGGAGCACGCTTTGGGAGACGGTGAAGACTTCGAACTGCTACTGGCCGTGCCCCCCAGCGAACTAGACCGCCTGCAGCAGTTGGTGGGTCCCGCGCAGGCGATCGTGTGTGGCACGTTTACCAGCCGCACGGGCTTATGGTCGAAAGATGGCGGCAAGATCCGCCAGCTCACCTCCAGCGGCTACGTGCATGGCCGCTAACCCGCCGGACTACTAACGTTCCGAAACGATTGGCGTGGACTCAATGGCCTAGCGACTGACCCAGACCCAGCGCGCGACCATCGGTCCTGCATCAGGGGCTGAAACCGTAGCCGCCGCGATGCCCGCAGCGGAAAACGTGTCCCAGATCTGCAAGAGGTCGTTGCCGGTAGGAACTGGTCCGTCGACCGGCGCCAGCGGTTCATTGAGAGGCACGCCTGCCAATGATATCCCGTAGCTCAGCCATGGACGGAACGTGCCCAATATGCCGCCGTAATCGACATAGCTTACTACGGCTACCGGGCTCTCATCGGTCAACCAAGCGGGACGCGTCAGCAACACTTTAGGCTCGAGCATATCGCGCACTTGACGATCGCTGTATCCGAAGATGACCACGTCATCGGCCACCACCACTTGCGGTTTGATGGCCGCTAGGCCTGCGGCACCTACCAGTTCCGCGTAGTAGTAACTGGTCGCATCCCCAATGCTCTCTTCGATCGGGCGCGGCACAGTGTAGTCTGCGGGTAGTGCGTCGGGCTCTGTTTCACGAACTAAAACGACAACTTTATCAAAGACTCCATACAGATCTTGGCAGCCACTTAAAAACAAGTCTCTGTCTCGCAGTTTGCAGGCTAGCGCGAATTCGGGAATCGGCAGCGGTTGGTCGGCAGCGGGCAACTCGCTCCCCAGTTCCCGTGTCATCAACGCTGCGGCCATAGAAACTAGAGTCTCGTTTTCATCCAGGGCTGGCGAAATTTTATTGTGGAAAATTCCCGCCGCCTCTTCCACTAGCGGCCAAGCCTTTCGGAACACGCCTAACACCAGCTCTCGCTCCTCTTCATCCTGCTCGGCCGAAGCGATGAATCGTTCCGCATGCACTGGGATGCGCTGCATGAGGAATTCGCACATATTTTGAAGCGCGGGGTGCGAACGCTGCTTCAAGGCGAACAGGAACAGCGAATTGGCACCAGCGTGCTGGAGGATTTGCAGCGGACTCTCGTCCTCGACCCATACATTGCTGCTCCAGTCGTACGTCCAGCCCTCGCGGCCACTGGTGATGGAAGAACTCCACGCCAGTGCGTCTC
>CAKQNH010000618.1 GCA_934255105.1 uncultured Pirellulaceae bacterium | reverse complement strand
CTTATGATTTAACTATCCCAGAGGCTGGGGTATTTTCGACTGACTTTTCAGAGCCTCGAAGTTTACCTAATTTGTCGACTCCCGACAATGGCTGTTCAGGAGGTTGTACTGTATACGGCCAAAAGTGCTTGTTAGTAACATCGATCCCGCAGCGACAGCCAGCACAGCGCTAGCGGGCGCGCGCATCCGCATATTGCTCCAAAATACCGCATGCAGCAGCGTCAGCGAAACGACCAGCATCAGCGGGAGCCACCACGCCTGCAACCACCGCCGCGGCCCAAAATGCCGAATCCACCGCCAAGTCCCCGCGATGGCACAGGCATAGATCAGCCCATACCACAGCCCAATTGCCAGGCGGATTGCTAGGCGACCATCGTTTGGCCAAGCGGCCCACAGCCAGCCGATGCGATACAGGCTGCTCAAGCCGAACATCAGCGGCTGCCTAGCAATGGTCTGGCGAGCGGCCGTATAGGCAATACGATCGTCGGCCAGCTCGGGGATCTGCAGCGATCCCTGGCCAGACGGACTAAGCGGAGCAAACCAGAAATCCCGCTCGGCTGGGCTGATGGATATGCCCGGGTCCAACCGCAGTGCCCAACGCGCATGAAAGGGCTCGGCGTCCCAGTCCCGCGACGGGCCGTGCTCGTAGAAATGTCGGTACAACAGCGGGTTGTTGGCCAACAACAGGGTGTAGCCCCCGTGTGTAGTCGCCCAAATCGGCTTGCCAAACTCCCTGATGTTGCGCATTACCCAAGGCACCAAGCAGGCCGCGACCACCAGACTGACAATCACGGCATCGCTCAGCCGCTGTCGCCAGCTTCGACTGCCGAGCACAGCCAGGCCGATCGCGACCAGAGCCACCCAGGGCGCAGCGGTCGGGCGCGCTAAAATAGACAGCCCCAACACCCCGCCGAGAGCTACTAACCCCAGCACCTTGTAGCGGAATTCGCCAAGAATTTCGGCACGGCAGGAGGGCTGGTCGAAAGCCTTGGCGACTTCCGCTACATCGTGCTGCGCTACAACGTTCTGGGCTGCTGGAATGGGGCGATGGGCGAATATGATCAGCCATAATTTCCAGGCTAGTACCGTCAGGCAGGCGGCGATCGTCTCGGTCATCACAAGCTGGCTGGCCCGCAGCAGGATAGGATCGCAGGCTACCAACAACGCGGGGAGCGCAGGATATTGCAGGTGCAAGTCGCGAGCGATCGACCATGTACACCATACCGTAGCCAGCCCCAACAGCAGATGCAGCCCCGCCACGTAGAAAGTCGGCAGCGAACCCCGCTCCCCTGCGGCGGACGCAACGAACCAACTGAGCAGCCACGGGTATAGCGGCGGTCGATAGGCGGTGGGCTGAACCGATCCATCGGGCGCGTCAACGCCATACACTCCCGACTGCGACCAGTTGACTGCCAGTCGCGCGTACGCATCGGGGTCGTCGTGCAAGCTGGCTTGGCCGCTCCATAGCGTCCATCCGCGCACGGCTAGGCTCAGCGCCAGAACCCACCACACTCTGTCGCGCAATCGGCTCAAGATTCGGCTGCGCACCAATCTGGATCAAACACAGCGGTCGCCGGAGGTGCGCCCGCTGCGGCAATCTCGCTTTTCACTGCTGCGATTTGTTCGGAAGAACCAATCCGCTCGATCGCCAGCCTGAACTCTCGCGACTCGCCCGCACGCAGCTCTACCAAACGTCCGTGAGCTTCTTCAAACGAGCGAGGATTGGGAAAGCCCGTGCCGGGCTCCAAGCCAGTAACGTATCCGTCCTGATCCGCCACCGTATTCTTCCACTGGGAAAAGTAGGGGAGCGTGTCCGTGCGGTAGTGGAGCGCTATGCCGCGAGAGCTATCCGGGACAGCCAGCAAACATTTGCTCCAACCGTCGGCAGCGGCGCGGCTGGTAGAGAAATAGACTTGTTCTACATAGCTTGACGATGGGGCCAAATACGCTTGCCATGCGGCCAAATCTTTGGCGGAATGCGCATTGCGGGCGACGATTCTATCTGTGTTTAAGTACAGCTTGGAACCTGGCTGCAGGAAGGGGGGGCCTAGATTGATGTGGTACAGTAGCTGCATGGTCGCAGCTCCTGCACTGGCATTGGTTACTGTGTCATGGATTGCAATCCTGGGTTGATCGATGGCAAACGTATACCTTACCGATAGCTGCAGATTGTATTGTAGAAATCGCGTCTCATGCACTTCCCCTATGACGTGCAGTAGGGATCGATCGACGTCGAGTTCGATTCGTACATGTCGCGCGGGCAGATTGGCGATGCGGCCATGCAGAGGAAATTGAAGCTCTCCCGACGGTCCAAAGTCGGGGGCGCCGAAGCTGCGTAGACCGCAGCGGACCAGCAGTTCGTCAAAGCCATCCAGCCAACCAATACCGCTCGGCTCGCTGACGGGTACCAAGCTAGGATGTACGGGGCCAACCACGGGCGATTTCCATCCCACAGCATCCCCATCGATGTGCGCCTTCCACAAGCTCATTCCACGCGTCGGGCAAATCGCCGCGCGGACTCGACCCGTATCGACCACCCACAACTCTACCCCTTGGCTCGGTCCGTCGGTCAATTGCAACCGCGCGATTTCGAATGTGCCGTCCGCTGAGTCGATTCGCGTAGGCTGGTCCAGTGGAGCGGTTAAGTCGGGGGGGCAATCTGTGCGTTGTGGCCCTGGGAGTTCTATTTTCATTGAAGTTGGTTAGTCATGTTAATATAGTCCTGGCCTCACATCCAAACGTGACGAACCCAAACGTGTCGCAGCCAGGAAAGCTGTGGAAAAACGCCCCCCTTACTTGTAACCGCTGTCGGCTCGGAATAAAACAGGCTGTCCGGCATTTCGTTTGCCTTTAGACATCCGCAACAGAGGTTCGTTAAACCGCGTGGCCAACGGGCCGCGCGCCCAGGCTCGGCAACGCGCGGGGCGATGCCCACGCGGTTTAACGAGTGTCTATTTCAATCAAACTCCACTTCAATAAAACTCGACGGTTAACCAAAACACGATGACCACTAGAAAGCTCGACGACGGACTTATCCGCTCTGACAACGTAGCTGCAATTCTCGCGCGCGCCCTGGAGGCAGGAGATGGCCTACTGCGCCTGACCCCTACCTGGGTTCCACGTAGTTTCTTGCACCCCGGCCGTCGGATCAAGCTCAACCCGGCCGACTTGTATGCGTTTGGTGCCGATCGCGGCGGTATCGACGAGCGCTGGTTTGGCAGTACCACCGAGGCGGCCAACGAAGGCCGCGTGTGGCACGAGGGACTGAGCATGTGCTTGTTCGAAGGGCACAAGTTCCTGCTCCGCGATGCAGTCGAAGAGGCAGGCAAGGAGATCGTAGGCGAAGCGGTTTTCAAGAAGTACAAGCGTTGGCCCGTCTATTCCAAATTCTTCGATAACATGGGCCCCATCCCTCACCACATGCACCAGTCTTTCGAAGATGCCAAGCTGGTGGGACAAGAGGGCAAGCCCGAGAGCTACTACTTCCCACCTCAGTACAACAACGTCGACAACAACTTCTGCTACACCTTCATGGGGCTCGAGCCCGGCACCACCAAGGAGCAGTTGCGCCGTTGCCTAGAGAATTGGAACAAGGGGGATAATGGCATTCTCGATCTGTCCAAAGCCTATCGACTCAAACGCGGTACGGGTTGGTTGATTCCGCCCGGCGTCTTGCACGCACCCGGTTCGCTGTGTACCTACGAACCGCAGTGGGGATCGGATGTGTTTGGGATGTACCAGTCAATTGTGGAGGGACGCTATGTCCCTTGG
>CAKQNH010000617.1 GCA_934255105.1 uncultured Pirellulaceae bacterium | reverse complement strand
AAATTCGATAGGGAAAAGGCTCGCGAAAAGTTGTGGGGTATAAAACGGGCAGGAGTGCCCGTTCTACGAGGATTGCAGTTTGCATCGCAGCAGTTTGCATCGCCGTATTTATTAATGCCGACGCGGATAATCTGTTAAGACGCGGATAGGCTGCTAATTTGTAGGACTGCAAGGTTTCAAGGGTAGCGGAAGTCGCCAAGACTTTCGGCTAAGGGAGCTGCCGAAACTCTTGGCGAGTTCCGCTACGTAAAAATTCACAGCCTAGGAGCGTCGGGCCACGTTTACGCGAGCGTGAGGGGACCGGTGCTGTCGCCGACTTCTGTGACGTCGACGCCGACCGTGTTAAGCATGCTCAGGAACAAATTGTTGAGCGGTGTCTCGCTGGCGTATTTGATGTGACTGCCTGGGGTGAAGCGCCCGCCGCCGCGTCCCGCTAGGAGGATCGGTAAGTCGTGGTGATCGTGGCGATTGCCGTCGCGAATGGCACCGCCGTAAACTACCAAGCAGTTGTCTAGCAAGCTCCCTTCGCCTTCGGGAGTCTCTTTCAATCCCTTCACGAAGTAGGCGAACTGCTCGACAAAAAACCTGTCGATGGCTGCGATCTTGCGCATCTTCTCTGCGTCATTTTGGTGGTGTGACAGCGCGTGGTGTCCGTCGTTGACGCCGATCGAAGGATACGATTTGTTGCTCCCCTCATTGCCCAGCATGAACGTGCTGATGCGCGTGGTGTCAGTCTTGAAGGCCAGGAGCATGATGTCGTACATCAGTCGAATGTGCTCGCCGATCTCATCGGGTTTTTCATCGGCCGGACGTTGGTCGGAGACGTCAAAGGGGAGTGGCTCGGTCATGCGGTCGATCCGCTGTTCGACATCGCGGACGCTGGTGAAGTACTCGTCCAGCTTCTGTCGGTCTTGATGGCCAAGACGACGTGTGAGTTGACGTGCATCTTCGGCAACGAGATCCAAGATCGATCGGCGGAGCAGCAGCTCCTTGGCTTCAGGAGTGGCTTGGGCGGCGCCGTTGCCGAATAGACGCTCGAATGCCAGGCGCGGACTGATCTCTTTAGCTACGGGCTGGGTGGCAGTTCTCCAGGCGATGTTGTTCGAGTAGGCGCAGGCATAGCCGCTGTCACAGGAGCCTGCCGCTCTGCCCGCTTCGGTGCCCAATTCGATCGAGGGCAAACGCGTGGCGCGACCGTAGTGTTCGGCAGCAATCTGGTCGACACTGGTGCCGACGCGCATATTGGCACCGCTGGTCTTCAGCGGATGAGCCCCAGTTAGGAAGGCGGCCGAGCTGCGGGCATGGTCACCCGGGCCATCGCCCAGCGAACGCGCGTTGACCTGCGCCAAACCGCTGAGGATCGAAAAGTCACTCTTCAGTTCACGCAGTGGCTCAAGCGATGACTTCATGTCCCAGTCGGTGCCGACCTTCTCAGGTTCCCAGTGCGCGGGGTTGGTGCCATTGGGAAAGAATACCCAGGCGAGTCGCACTGGATGCCGCTTGGGCTGGCCGTCTTTTCCAAAGGCGCTGCGTGAGGCCATCAGTTCGAGCATCGGTAGCCCTAAGGAAGCGGTTGCTCCGCGTAGAACAGTGCGGCGCGAGATGGGCTGTAGGCAAATTTTCTTAGCATTCATTGCTGTTTACTCCCGAGAGTTTGGAGGGCGTCGGTGGGATGCAGACGAGCGAGCGTGTCCGAGATCGCGCGTCGCTGGTAAAACGGTTGGCTGGTTACGATGGCTTGTACAAAGGATGACAAGCGGTAGTCGTTCTCGTGTGCTACTGAGACAATCGTGTCGATCGCACAGTTGTCATAAGGTTCTAAACCCCGTCCGAGGGCATAAGTTAGCATTTTCTTAGCGAAATTGCGAATAATCTCCGGCTGGCGCGACTGAAGTAGCTCGATCAGTTCGACTGAATTGGCAAAGGTGCGGCCATCGGGTAGCTCGCCAGATGGATCGATAGGGTGCTTCCCGTCCTTGTCACGCCACTGACCGATAGCGTCGAAATTCTCAAAGCCTAGCCCCAATGGGTCCATCACGCGGTGGCAACTGGCACAGCTCGGATTGCTGCGATGCAGCTCGAGAGCTTCGCGCAGCGACAGACTTTTATTGCTCTCTTGCGTGTCCTCCAAAGGGGGCACGTTGGGGGGAGCTGGCGGAGGCGGATCGCCCAGCAGGCTTTCCAGAATCCACTTGCCGCGTTTGACGGGGCTGGTGGAGGTTGGATTCGAGGTCAGTGTCAGCAGCGCCGCCTGGGTTAAGACTCCTTGGCGGCCCGCAGGCAGCTCGACTCGCAGCCAGCGATCTTCGTCGGCATAGAGCCCGCTGCGATCGCTGCCGCTCTGGCGATTGATGCCGGGCCCCGTGCGATACAGTTCTTCCGGCGATCGACCGTCGAATTCGATGCCATACAACTCAGCTAGACGCGGGTTGACGTAGGTGAAATCCGCTGTGAGCAGATCGCGCAGCGAGCGATCCTCGCGCACCATAGCTTGGCAGAATAACTCGGATTCGCGGGTCATCGCCTCGCGCAGTCGATCGTTCCAGAGCGGGAAAGTTTTTCCGTCGGGAAGGGCTACTTTCAGATTGCCCAGTCCCAAGTACTGCGCAAAGAATTGTTCGACCAGCGAGCTGCTGCGCGGATCGGCCAACATCCGCTTGGTCTGTGCTTGCAGTACCTCTGGATCGGACAATTGTCCCTGGCTGGCCAAGTCCAGTAGTTCATCGTCTGGAATGCTGGCCCATAGGAAGAAGGACAGTCGCGAAGCCAGTGCAAAGTTATCGAGCGGCTCGATAGGTGTCGGTGTCGGATGCTCGGCGTCCGCGGGTTCGACCACTGGTGCTGACGACTCGCCGTCGGCGGCGATCAACGAGTCATCCCCTTCGACGCGGAACAGAAAGTGGGGCGAGACTAGAATGGACTGCAGCCCGATGCCAATCGATTGTTGGTAGCTCTCGCCTTGTTCGCTGGCCAACTTGACCAGATCGATCACGCGCCGCACTTCGAACTCTTCGATGTCGCGACGAAAGGCGCGGCGCAGCAGCGGGCGGAAGATTTCCTCGGCAGCTTGCTCCAGCGACTTGTCGTCTGAATTTTCATCACCAGGGAAGGCCACAAACAGTCGGCGGTGCGATAGGGGGAGCGCGGGCTGAGCATCGCGTGGACCGTCAATCTCGACGTACTCGACATTGATTCGACGTTGGTAGCGTTTCTTATCCTCGTATGGGTCTTCCGCGAAGTGCAGCGTCAGTTCGTGATTCCCTTCAGCGAATTCGTGATCCAGGCTGTAGGTCTCAGGTTTGTTGCCAACCTCGAACCGCTCGACCTGTTGTCCATCGATCAGCAAGTCGACCGGAATGTTGCGAGTCTCCTGTTCGTCTTCGAACTTCAGCCGAATATTGATTTTGTACTGGCCCGTGGCGAATAAGAAGCTGACGTCTGCGCGATCGCCGGCGTACAGCGTTGGACGGTCCTGCCGCTGTTTTCGCAACGCCTCGGGATCCTCGACGATCAGATGCGAAACCACCAACTGGGCCGCCTGCAGATATTTTTCAAATTGCAGCGGAGATAGACTCAGCACATCCCCTTGATTGTCGAAGCCGTTGCCCACGCCATCGGAAGGAAAGCCGGTTTCGGTGGAGGGCGAAAAATCGATACCAAACAAATCGCGCAGCGCATTATCGTATTCGACATTGTTCAAGCGACGCATCGTCACGCGGCCTGGGTCATGCTCGCCGCCGCAGTCCACATCGTTGATCCTCTGATCGATCCAGTGAGCTAC
>CAKQNH010000616.1 GCA_934255105.1 uncultured Pirellulaceae bacterium | reverse complement strand
GGCTTCAGTATTTCTTAAAGTGGCAGTCGCCCCTCGCCATGTTAGACGGTATTCCTCGAAGCGAGACCAGACGACGAGGGTCCCCGATGTACCAATCACATTGGAGCGATCCCGCCATTCCTTAGGCACTGGTTTGACGGTCGGAGTGGGAACACGGCTTTTGGTTCCGTTCTCGATCTCATCCACGTCGAGGTAGGAGTGGTAGGCATTGTCAGGCCCGTTCTGCCAAGTCCAAACGTCGAGACGTCGGCATTGAGAGATCGAAGAGTTTGGTAGCCCCATTCCGAAACGTCCAATGCCGGCGCGGTCACTCAGATGTGTTCCATTGCCAAACTGAAGTGCGATCGCAAGCGTCTGAGCCGTCATTCCATCACCATTGTCGATGGTCGCAATTTTGCTCAGCCGCAATCGGTTTTGGGAGTTGACCGTTTCGTATTGTTCCAGACAAACGAGTTCGACTTCCGTCGCGTTTGCTTGGATGGAGTTATCGATTAGCTCGGCGAGGGCGTAGGCGGTGTTTCGGTAACCGCTGTCACGCATCGCCTTTACCGCGAGTTCAGGTGGAACAATTGGATGTTCTTGCTCGTTAATTACTTGGTTCATGCCATATATCTTCCCAATTAGCGAAGGCGTCTGAGACGTCTCCAAATCCTGGCAAGTCAGTGTCGACTACCGTTACTATTTCTGCCTCTTTGTTCCCACCTGCCTTCGAGCCGCGGGTCGCACGGCCGACCATTTGGCTGTATAGAACAAGGGATTTTGTTGGTCGCGCTATGATAGCAGCGCTTGTCTTCGGCGCGTCAAATCCCGTCGTAAGAACACCGAAATTAAACAAGATCATAGGCTGTGAGGCAGCACTCTTGAACTGCCGAATCGTGCGCTCACGAAGCGCTCCCGGCATGTCACCTGTGACGGTAAGTGCTTGGAAACCTCGCGCGAGCATGATAGCCGCCAGTACTTTCGCGTTGGCAACCGAGGGTGCGAAGACAATCACGCGCTGATGTCGTCTGATCAGCTCCTCACATGCAGCCACGATGCTTAAATTCCGCTGTGTACTCTGGCCCAATTGCCGTAGCAGTTCATCCGAAACGTCGATCTCGGAAGCGAGCCGTTGTCGGTCTTGATCGGATAGATCGAGACCGCTCGAAACGTTGAGCGATCGAAAATGAGGGCGGGCCAAATAGCCTTCCGACATGAGGTATGCCACGGGATCATCATGTCCGTCGACCTCAAGCATGATCTTCTGTTCCGCAAAGAACTCCGCAAGCGCTTCATCTTTTGCGACGTCGGACCAAGTCCGACCGGGCGTCGCCGTCAGGCCGAGAAGTTGCGTCTGAGGGCGCTTTGTCGCCAATGCGTCAAGAACGGAGCGGTACGTTGGCGCGATGGATTGGTGCGCTTCATCAATGACGATGAGTGAGGCGCGATCAGCGAGACGCAGAATGTCAACCGGAGCTCTCTTATCGAGAGCGACCATTTTGCTCAGCCCAGCCACAAAGAAACCGTCTCGCGCCTCGTCGATCTGTACTTTCTTGTTGCCCCAAAAACGGAAGAGTTGAACATCACGGTTGCCCAACCGCGACCAAGCCTTCCCAAACTCGTCAGCCGCCTGATCGAGCAACTCAACGTTATGCGCCAACCAAATCACAAGCGTGGGTTCATGGTGCGACAGATGGGTCGCCACAAGGTGCATACCAGTTCGCGTTTTCCCCGCACCTGTCGGCATATGGAGCACACCTCGGTGCGGGGTGGCGGAGAGCATGCGCCGGGTTCGTGCGGCAGCTTTGCGCTGATGAGCAAAGAGGCCGTAGTCTGCCACTGCGGCATCTTGCCCTGGAAGTTGAGTGACCGGCGCGCGGGGCTCATCGACAACACCAAAGAATGAAAAAATGGCTGCGTGACGTTCTATGTCATCGGCCACCGACAAGGCAGCTTTGAACGGGTCTCGTCCGGGATCGACCGCCAGCTTTTCACATAGCTCGCGAGCTTTTCGTTGTGGTAACAAGCTGATCGCATAACGGCGTTGCTCAGCGTTTGCGAGAATCTCTGCGGGATCGAGAAGCTTTTGTGCCAAGCTGATGATTTGTTCGGAAGAGCTGAAACCCGGCTCTAAGCCATCCAGTATCGTTACCATGTCATCTGGCACGAACTTGCGCACCCGCTTCGGTTTCTGGAGCGCCAGTAGCGACCGAAAGGCTAGGCCGGGCGCTTCAAGGTCAACTTGCGGAGGTGAAACCATTGGAAGTGTAAATCCTGCGTCGCGTCATCTGTAGCCAAGGGTCCGGCGTCTACACACATCGCACAGATCAGAGTGAATCGTCGACGAATATCTCGATAAGTCAATGAAATCGTGGATCCCCTTTGGATCTGAGGATCGGCATTACGGGCGGCATCGACGGCTCTAGGCGTGAAGTTCTGACTGGCTTGTACATCAGCGTGATGGCCTAGCGTTTTACCTTCGGTTATTGGTTCACCCGCGCACGATAGTAACCCGGTGGTTGAACAATGGACCTCAAGGCAGAAGCTTATCAACAAAACTATCTTCAATTTCGCTCTTTGAACCAGATTATGTGGCAGATCCCAGTACTCGCTACTACCCTCACGGGCGGGCTTTGGTTTGGGGTCTCAAGGATCTTGGACAATCCGCTACTTGTTACCGTACTTCTCTCCACTGCAACCTTCGGAAACCTGGCTTTTATCGCCATCTTGATGCGTTTTCGCCATGTCATGGAGTGCTACATGCAATGGTTGAAGGCTGTTGATGAAAGCCTCTTTGTTGACGCGAGTGCGAATGCGGCATCTTCGAACCGGATGGAACGGTTCGTCAACCGGAACAAGACGGTTCGTTCTTTGTTCTCGCTTATGCTGCTTTGGGCAGCTATATGCAGTATGATCTTACTCGCAGGGTACTGGATCGAACGCACTTGGCTACGAAATATGACACAGTCTCAGACAGCGATCGCATACTATGACCAACATGCGGCTACCTTGGCGGACAGCTACGAAGCTGTCGATTTCGCTCATGCCTATCCGTTTCTAGTAGATCGGCTTCAAGCAGGCAGACTTAGCATCTTAGATATTGGTGCGGGCACCGGTCGCGACGCCGGGTGGCTGGCTGATCGTGGGCACAGTGTTGTTGCCGTTGAACCATCGGATGGAATGCGGAATCTTGCAAAGCGGCTGCACCCGCATAGTGGTATTGTGTGGGTGCCAGCCCAGTTGCCGTCGCTTGAGCATCAGGCGCTACCCGACAGCCATTTTGATTTTGTATTGGCCAATGCCGTCTGGATGCACGTGCCGCCAGAGAGCCGACCGGACGCACTAGCTCGGATTGGGGCGCTATTGAAACCCAACAGCTCCGCTATCGTCTCCTTGCGCATCGGCCCTGCCGATCCGCAACGCGGGATGTACAGCGTCGATCCTAGTGAATTTGTACAACAAGCGATGGACGCCGGCTTCGATGTGACGCCCCGAGGCGACTTTCCTGATGTTCTCGGACGAGCAGAGGTCAGCTGGAAAGTCTACGAGTTGATTGCAGCAAATTAGTTGCTCTATTCAAGCTTTGCAGCACCTCAATCGCACACGCGGTCGGCTCGAAGGTTTTCAGAATTGTAACGTGAATATCTGAACGAGATACTCTTCCCGCTGATGCTCGCGTGATAGTTAGAAAGACGCGAATTCGGTCAGAGTGAAAATCATCTGTAGTTGTTTGTATCTGCTCGCTCGATTGCCCATCCTTCTGTTTGGGCCGACTGCAGTCGCTGTTGGCAGGAAACTTGTCAGCAATAC
>CAKQNH010000615.1 GCA_934255105.1 uncultured Pirellulaceae bacterium | reverse complement strand
AAGGTCGTGTTGCTAGTGCAACGCGGTACAGAGCTCCAAGAGCTGACTCTGAAACCGTGACGGGTGTGTGCGAACTGGCAGAATGAGGCAATTGTAGATGCGAATCAATTATAGGAAAAATGCATTGCACAGTCCAATACAACCCGATCGCTCGCCGAGCCTTATCTGCTCGTTAAACCGCGTGCCCAGCGGGCCGCGCTCTGTTGATGGTCTCGCAAGGCGTTGCCCACGCGGTTTAACGAGCGTGATGGTCGCCATAGGGCTGCTGGCGTTTGGCCTAGTGCAGCCGAGTTGTGCGCAATCGGTTAACTTGGTTGAAGCGGAGGAGTCTGCCTTTCAAGCGGCCGTCGAGCGAGTGGCCCCCAGCGTGGTACAGATCGAAACGTTCGGCGGGTTGGAGCGAGTGGAGGAGGAGTTGGTGGCCGAGGGTCCCACGACCGGGACGGTTGTAGCCGCTGATGGCTGGATCGTTTCGACGCTGTACAGCTTTCGCCAGCAGCCCGCCTCGATCCTGGTCACGCTCCCCGACGGACAGCGCGCGGCCGCGCGGATTGTGGCTCGCGATTTCAGCCGCGAAGTAGCGCTCCTGAAAGTCGATGTCGACCAACCGCTCCCCGTCGCCGAGTTTACCCCCAAGACCGAAGTCCGCGTGGGACAATGGGCCGTAGCGCTGGGCAAGACGTACGATAAGAATTCCGTGTCGCAGTCGGTGGGGATCGTCAGCGCGGTCGATCGCGCCTATGGCAAAGCCATTCAGACCGATGCCAAAGTGTCACCCATCAACTATGGAGGCCCGCTGGTCGACCTAGAGGGACGGGTGATGGGGATCCTGTCGCCGATCTCGCCGGGAACCTTCTTGGAAGGGGACAGTTCGCAGTTGTACGATTCGGGAATCGGTTTTGCCATTCCAATTCAGGACATCATGGATCGGCTGGACAAGCTGCAACAGGGTCAAGATATACACGCCGGTAAACTGGGTGTCGTCAGTGCGACCCAGAATGAATTTCTGGGGCCGGTGCGAATTACCGGCGCGGCCCCCGGTTCGCCAGCCGCAAAGGCACACATGCAGGCGGGCGATGTGATCGTCTCCGCGGGTGGGCAGCCCGTAGCAATGCTGTACCAGTTGAAACAGGCGCTGGGTCCCGTCGACGCTGGGCAGAGTCTGGCCGTTACGGTTCAGCGCGGGGAGGAGCGCCTGATTTTTGAACCGACGCTGGTTGATAAGATCCCCGTCTACCGCCGGCGCTATCTGGGTCTGCGACTCGCACCGGTCGCTCAAGGGTTGAGGATTGCGCATGTCGAGCCCGATTCGCCGGCCCAGCAGGCTGGCCTCACTGCGGGACAAACAATTACTAAGTGCAACGATCAGCCGCTTCAGGCGACCAGCGACCTGCAGAATATCTTGGCCGTGGCTGAACTCGATACCCCACTAACTTTGCAGGTACTGCCAGCAGACGCGGGCGACGCGCCACAATCGCAAGCGGTCGAGCTGCTGGTTGGCACCTGGCCTGTAGAGCTAGCTCAGTCGCTGCCGGAAATCGATAGTCGAGCTGAGAAGGTCGGCGACGCGGTTCCCGAGTGCGAAGTGGTCGACGTGGTGCTGGGAGATTTCCCGAACAAGGCCTACGCGATCATCCCGCCCGATTCGGCCACACGTACTTTGGGATTGCTGGTCGTGTATCCTGAACCGGGCGAGTTGGACCGCGCCAAAACCAAAGCCTACTGGTCCGATTTCTGTCGAGACTACGGCTGGATTGTAGCGGTCATCAATTCGGGAGACCCCGGCGGGTGGTCGCGGGAAGAGATCGGGTTGGGAGGACGAGTGGTTGGGAGACTGTCGAACAACTACCAGATCGACAAAGCGCGGACCGTGATGTCTGGGCTGGGGATCGGTGGCCGGATCGCCTTGGCGTCGGCGCTGATGGAGAATCAGCGAGTCAGCGGAGCGCTCACGGTGGGGACCGATTTGAAAGGCTTGGGGTGGCCGCAGGCCAATGCACCCATGCAATCCATCGACTTCCTGCTAGTCGGCGATGCTGGGCAACTGGCTACCGTCGCGGATTCCTTGACTAAGATGGGGTACGCCGCCAATACTCTGGCCGCTCCAAATCTGGAGCTGGGCAAATGGGAATCGTTTCCAACGCAGGCCATTCAGCGGTGGCTTGAAGGGCTGGCGCGGTTTTGAACGCTCGCTCGACAACGCACACGGGGACCAGTACCTATGTTGCGGTTAGCTAACAACGTGCTGCAAGTACGATTAACACCCACGACCGAAAGAGGACATGGCAGCCAAGACGACTAAAAAAAAGCTGACGACAGAAACGCGCCTGCAGCGGTTGATGTTGGCAATATTTGCATTGGCTTTCTTGGGACTGGGAGTTGTGCTGAATTTCCTGCCCGACATGGACAGCACCAGTCGCAAGTTTGTCTCGGGAACTCTACTGAAAATTGGTGTCGTACTGGGATTGGCTTGGATCTCTGCTCCGCAGTTGGAACGCTGGGGCTGGCAGCGACTGCGTGGTACGGCGCTCGTCATGGTCATCATCGTGATCGTGCTGTACGCAATCCGCCCACGAATTGGCGCCGTTGTCGGGGCTGTGTTGATTGCCGGAGCAGTAGGCTTCAGCCTGATAGGCTGGTTCCGCAGTCTGCTGCAGCCACCACGGCGAAGCTAACCCTGCCCGCTCATCCGTAGAACGCCCCCTCCTGCCCGCTTCTCTTCCGTAGAACGGGCACTCCTGCCCGTTTACAAGTAGAACCACCCCTCCTGCCCGTTTACAAGTAGAACGACCCCTCCTGCCCGTTTACCTCCCAATTTTTCGCTAGCCTTGTCCCTATCAACTTTCTTGCACTAGCTCTGCTCGCACTGGATCTTCTCCCTCTGGGAGAGGTCGAGCCTAAGCGAGGGAGAGGGACAAACGCATTCTACATCTGTGCACTCCTGCCCGTTTACCTCCCAATTTTTCGCTAGCCTTGTCCCTATCAACTTTCTTGCACTAGCTCTGCTTGCACTGGATCTTCTCCCTCTGGCCTGACGAATCGCTGTTAGGCGGGTGAAAATGCATGGTCGCGTGTTTTCTCCCTTCACTCGCCAGGAACAAGGCAAAAGAATGTGCCCGCAGGGATATTTTGCAGAGACGGTTCCCTAACCTCCACCACAATTTGTGTATAACGATGCGCCGCAGCATCAGCCGAGAGCAGGCCCCATATAGGCCGATTCGGTCGGCGAACAACTTAGTACCGTCGAGACTGCTCGCCGCCGCTCGGCCAACGCTCAAAAGCTGCGACAAGCTCGCAGCACTCCAAGGTTGTCTTCTCGCCAGTCGCGATAAATAGGCCGGCACCCGGGCCGTGCGTGCAAGCCATACAACCGGCAATCTTTGTGCAGCTTCGCATTTCCGAGGCCAAGTGCATGCCGGAACTAC
Source organism: uncultured Pirellulaceae bacterium (assembly GCA_934255105.1). GTDB lineage: Bacteria > Planctomycetota > Planctomycetia > Pirellulales > Pirellulaceae > Aureliella. Next base: position 367 of record CAKQNH010000615.1, on the reverse strand, counting down.
TGTTTTTCACGGATAGACCGTCAAAATTGGAAAAAACGTTACCACAATCACCTCCTGCTTGCCGAAAACTAACCACGGATGAATTGCTATTCCTAGCACTCTGGCACTTAGTCGCGGCAACGCGGCTCAGTCCTTGAGCTAGCGGAGTAGCAGGTCCTACTGCGAACAAGGGGGGCAATCTTGTTGCGATAGGGCGCTTTCGCCATCGGCCATGGGCGGGATGCAAACGGTATAGCCGGGTTGCAGAACGCATGGGGCTGCACGGGCGTAGGTGCGACTATTGTGTGAGTAACTCTCCCTGGCCGCAGATCCCAGTGACTTACATTCTCCTTGGCTGCGTGAGCTAGACGTATTTACGCGGTCCTGG
>CAKQNH010000614.1 GCA_934255105.1 uncultured Pirellulaceae bacterium | reverse complement strand
CTGCCGTACTGCAGCATTCCCTTGCAACTGTGAAAAGTTATGCATTCCTGGTTCTGGGAATTCGCTATGAAGGATAAATGCGAATGAGTCGATCGCAACGTCGCGTAGTTGGAAGGTAAGCGTGTTCTTATCCTCCTCCTTGACTATTCCGCCAGCCACGAGGGCATCGATAATTGCTCTTGAGCCCTCTTTCAGGCTCTTTGATTCTGGGAATTGTTCTGCTATGTACTCTCGCACGTGTAGACGTGTTGTCCTGCCAACACTTGTGGCGGGCGAAATTACGCTATCGACAGCAAGGCCTAACAGAAGTTCCGTTTTCAAGAAGCGATAAAAGCAAACTTCCCTTAGTTCTCTTTTGCCAGCGTATTTTTTTGCAAAGCGCAATAACTCGCTGTCGACCACCCCGCTAGGGAACATGCGACGCATAATGTAGCTTGCGTTGCGAATGCGGGTCTGTTGGCCATTAAATCGAAGATTTGATTGTACGAAATCGCGAATTTCCGAAAACGATTTTGTAACTGGCATCGTTGGCAATAATTCGATCGCCTCTTGAAGCAGGGCCTTACCAAATACACCCGTGCCCTGCTTCGATTTCCTGTTGGATACAGAAATCCGAACATCCGGATCTTTCTCTCCGACTTTTCTGCTCTGCAGTTTTTTAGCCTTGGTGCTGCTCTGTACACTGCTGCCGACGTCTTCATCGCTTGAGTCAGTAGCTGGGTCGCAGACTCCGACTAACAAGGGATGATTCTCGACGATCGGTTTTGACTTCTTGACTTTTGCCGAAGTTTCTCTCTGACGAATAGTGGCTACTAATCGAATCAGCGTCGCTGTTTGTTCTTTAATTCCCTTGACCGTACAGAGGGAATCTGCAGAGGCATTTAGTACCGAATCAAGACTTCCAAATTTGTCTATGAGCGAATTCGCGAGCGGTTGTACATCAACTCGGGGTATCGCGAACGTCAGAAGCAATTCCAGTAAGCCGACGTCGGTACGCGCCGACTCGTCGCCAGTGAGAAAACGATTTCTCAGACGTTCGCGATGTCCCGATTTTTCCGCTGTCTCAACCACTGTCAAAAATTCCAGCTTGTTACCTGGGCCGATTGGATGAAGCCCCGTCAGCAGCATGTCCAGATCTAACCCAGTCATCGATCTCTTCCTTGCGAAATTTCCAAAGGCTCCCGACCTTGTGAGCCGGCATATTCTTCCGTTCGATCCACTTGTAGACGGTATCTCGCTTGATCCCGAGGTATTCGGCGATTTCGTCTACCGAAATCCAACGATCTTCAACGGTTGTGCTCATCCGAGTTCCCTCAGTAGCTCCCAAAGTCTTGCCATCAAACCCATATATCGTGGGGCTTGTCCAAGCCATCCCACTCAGGTCGGCCAGATCATACCAGATTTGCTAGCGATCGAGAACCGGCAGATTACGTAGAAGCTGTGACACGTTTGGTCACTACACTTCAATTCTGGCAGAAAATCCCGATTTTTCGCATTGGGTAACGCTGTCGCGTGGCGTCAACCGTGACCTAAGCTGAGACTAGCGGGTTCGTCGTGGTTCAGAAGCCGCAAGAGCTGTCCTCTGCAAGCCTCCGGCCCTTCGGCCATCGGGAGTGCAATCGAATCGATCAAAACGCCCCACCCGCCAAGATCCTCACTCAACAGCCTGCGATAGGTCTCTGGATGCCGGCCTTGGAACGGGTAAACCAATGTGCCCCTGGCTGCTCGGAAACCGATGGCGTACGCACACATCTGGAATCGATCGTTTCGACCTTCGTTCGCAAAGTCTCGTTTGTATTTTGCGTCGAGAACCCAGCGCTCGCCGTCGCGTGCCAACAGCGTATCAGCTCGCATGCAACGGTAGGGATCATCCATTCCTGAGGCGTCGTCCCACGGTCGGATGCCTTCATCGTCCTTCACCAAGACCCATCCAGTAGTCGGACTCAAGTCTCGGCACATTCGCTTTAGTGCAACTTCCCAAATCCGTGAGAGCGACAATGTAAAGGACTCGCCTCCTGCACCAATCTCTGCATCGATGGCAGCACCAATCAGTAAAAGACGTGCGAGCTGCAAAGCCATTCGGTAACCATCCGGTGGAGCCGTCAAACTAGCTTGAATGATCCGGTGTCTGTCCATGTTCGGATTAGCGATGTCGGCCCATTCGTGGCGTAGGCGCGAGAACAGCGATCGGTCTTCCTGATTGAGCTCGTGCTGAAACAACATCACCCTCTTAAGCGCCGCAGCGAGCATTTGATTGCTGGGCATGTCGAAACTGCGTTGTCGAACCCTTTGTGGCAGTCTTGGCAGTTCCCAGGGCCTCGATGCAGCCTTACCCCAGTCAACGCGACCTCTTACAGTGGATGAATCGATCGCTGTCGCAACATAGTTTTTCCGAAGATGGTATTTGGTAACTCTTTGCAACTCATACAGGAAAAGCCGGGCCAGTACTTTTTGCCAACTATCGCTCTGTACGACATTCCCAATTGGTGACCACGATTGAAAGTCAGGGAACGCACCCAAGTAAATTAGCCATTCAATGAGCTTAAGTCCGCTGATCTTGGTCCGCTGAATAATTCTCCGGCCGCTTGGCAAGACTATTAGACCAACTCGATCAGCGCCAGCGATGATGACGTTGCCACCAACTATCTCTAAATGAATGCGATTCTGCTGATGCTGATGCTGAATCGCCTCGAGGTCACCGCCGAGTTCTTCAAGACTGCCGGACCATGACTGAGCATTCGGAGTCCCGCGCTCGTCACACACGATGTCACCACTTCGGATGGCATTAGGTTTTTGAAGCATCATTACTGTCACAGCTCATTGGGCTCCGTTCCACTATCGGATGCAGGGAGGCTTGAGTCGTTCAAGCACGACAGTAGCTTTTGCTGAATCTTCGCTACCAAGTTCGAGTCAATGCGACCCAGTTGCATCATGCACAATTCGCTGACGTATGGGACGACCGAGTACAAGACGATGCGCCGCAGTGCTTCGGCAACGAGAGGTTTGTCCTGGGATGCTTGCGATTCGTTGCCAAAGGTTTGGATCATGAACAAGGCGTGGCCAATCTGCTGGTCTGGCTGAATGCCTTGCTCCTCGAGCAACTGATTGCATTGCCTGAGAAGATCTGCAGAGAAGCTGCATTTGTTGTTTCCGCTTTTTCCGAGCCACTTCTGTAGCACCTCGTAATCTGGGAACAGTTCCAGCCAAAGGAATCGACGACGTAATGCCAGGTCCATGCGGCCGATCGAGCGATCTGCACTGTTCATGGTCCCAATGATGTAGACGTTGCTTGGCAAGCGGAATTTCCTGCCAGAGAGAAGCTCGACCGATCGACCGCGATATTCAAACAACTGCAACAGCTCGCCCAGCACCGCTGCAGTATCACAGCGATTGATTTCATCGATGACCATTACGTGGCGAGTATCAGAGCGCAGCCCTCGCAGCGATTCAATCCATTTCAGGAAGCAACCAAGGCGCGACTCGTACGAGAGATTGCCATTCTGTGGAACTGGCCGGATGCCCTCAAAGAAATCTTCGTATCCCCAGTTCGCATGCATGAATACAAGTGTGTGTGTGCCCTGCGGATGCGATTCCCGATCAGCAACGAAGTACCTGGCGAAAAGCTGTGCAATGTAAGTCTTGCTGGTTCCGGGAGGTCCGGTGAGGATAATCTGCTGCTTAGTGAGCAGCGCCTCTTCCATTTGCTTCAGCTTCGAAAGCGGCAGCGACGATCGTTCGCTGAGCTCTGCCAATGTCCGTGGTGCATCCTCATCTATTACAACGCCACCAATCTCA
>CAKQNH010000613.1 GCA_934255105.1 uncultured Pirellulaceae bacterium | reverse complement strand
GGTGGCGAAGAACTCCTGCTCCTGCAGTTTCACCCGCTCCCACGGCGGGTTGCCGACGACGGCGTCGAAGCCGCCGTGGACTTCGAGATAAAGGCCAACATCTCTCGAACCCCAGAGAAACGAAGCCCCAGCCCCCACGCCGATGGCGAAACCACTGATCATCGGCAATGACTTGTAGGCCGGCAGTCCATTGCCACGGACCATCACATAACCGTAACCCTTGATCAGGCCCAGAACATCGACTTCAAATGGATCCGTGCGTTGGCCAAGATAAAAATGCCAATCGGGCGTGTCGGCAAAACTGAAGAAGGCCTCGGCAGGAATCTTGATCTTAATCAGGTCGATAATTTCATAGCTGGCAAGAACACCCAGCAGGAAGTGATCGGGCGTGATCTCGATCACCGCCAACAGTCCCCCCTTGGCACCCATCTCGCCAACGGACGGGGGCGGTGACAAATACCGCATGTTCAGCGTGATTAGCAGCCGCGGTCCAGGTAACTCGATGAGCAAGGTGCCGTCGAGGTTGATAAGGAAACCGCCTTCCATTGTACCCAGCAGCGCGCCGACACCGAACGCCCAATTGTCAATCTTCGGGATCCACAGTTTTTGCCCGTTTTTTGCGATGAGACGATGTGGTTCTCCTTGAGCTTGCTTCAGCCATTCCAGAGCCGGAACGCTCTTACCCGCGCCAATCTCGGAATTTCGCGCGTAGTGCATGCCGAAAATTCCACGAAATCCAAACAGGCCGAGGCCCGATGTGCCGAGCGGTATGCCGACGGGAAGTACAATATTGAGCCCGACATAAACACCCGTCACCTCGCGCCCGTTTTCAGCAATTTGAGCGACTTCGACTGCCGCAGCGACACGGAGCGACAAGGGGCGAATGGTCAAATCGAGTTCACCGCCAATCGTGGCAATCTTTCCAGTCGGCGTGTCGCGGCTGGAAATCTCGACAAAGCCTTCTCCAATCAGCGCCCCGGGAACGTCGACCTTTGCCTTGAGCGATGTCAGCTCAGGTGGCCGATTACCTTCGAGATAGACTCGCAGCCCGCAACGCTCGATCGAGACCACCCCTAGATCGACGCCCAGTCCAATGTCAATCTCGAACGTGATCGGGTTCGACTTCGAGATCCGGGCGGCAAAGACTTTAAGTATCTTGTCGAACGGCGCGGCTAGCTCCAACCCGCCGCTCCCCTTCATCAATTCGATCGTATACCCGCGCGAAGCGTCGAATACCGGTCGCAAGGGGAACTGATCGTTCGAATCGCGCACATCAAGACGCAATCCGATCGCCTTGTAACGCACGGCCAATGGCTGATCGGGTTTGATCCTCACCAGTTCGAGACCGCCCAGCGCGATCTTTGCCGACCAATCCGCTTCTACGTCAAACAGGAGGAAGCTCTCAAATCCATCCGGTTTGTCGCGGACGACAATCTCGCCGCCGAACAGAATGACTCGCTCGACCTGGAACCAGGGGAGGGCTGCGACGGCACCTGGCAACGCGAGAACCGCGCCGGCAAGAATCGCGTCTTCGACCCGCCCCTGATTGCCATCCGCCACCGAAACAAGCATGGGCCAGAAAGAGATGTACGAGCCGAGCACAGTTAACCAGATGTCCTTTGGTTTCTGAGGCTCGCCGGGCATCCATCCGGCGGCGAGCAATCCGTCGAGGTCGCTGGGATCGGCCCGCAGTTCAAACAAGGTTGTCGTAAGATCAGTGGCGTCGTCATGCTGGACCAGGAGACGAAAGTCGGTGATGCCGTCACCGGCATTATTGGCTCCAATAGGCGCACCGTTCTTGAGGTTTCGCATTTCGGTTGGTTGCCCACCGGGCGCCTGTCCCGAGTTGGCCAAGGACTCCTCTGCTGCGGTTTGAAAATCAATCTCCCCTGACAGCTCGAAAGCCACAAGCGAGTTCCGCACGATACGAACTTTGACCCGCGCGGATCGGAACCAGCCGGGAGGCTGGGGCGTTCCGGGGGGAGGATCGACCGGCTCCGGTTCGGGCGGTACGGGCTTGATGATCGGGCGATTGATCAAGCCGGTGGATTGGCGCTGGGGAGTATTGAGGTTTTGGGGAAGCTCGATATTGGCTACCCAAAAGTCGCGTTGATTTGGAGCGCCGTGCGTTTTCCATTTCGCCGTCCAGGCGGCAAGTCCTGCAAACTTGCTCGGATCTTGAGGCTCGGGGTCGATAGCGATATTGAATTGCTTGCCTGGAAAGGCGCGCTCAATCAACTCGCGGGCCGCGATCGCGCGACGGCGAGCCAAGTGATAGTTGTAATCTCGCTTGGCGTCGGTCTGGTCATTCTCGAAACTTGCCTCTCCACGCGACGTCAGATTGGCCAGCGGCGGCAAAAGTGTTTCAAAGACCGTTCGATGAACATTCTCCGGACGCCCCCCGCCGGGAAGTCGGCCTTCCGATTCCAGAGTCGACTCAGCTTCGGTCGTCCAGACTCGCTCACCTTGTGCTGCGTAAGCATGCAGCAGGTTGTCTTCGTTCGATGCTGGTTCGACGTTGATGGGGCGATCGAAGAAAAAGTAGAACGCCAGTTTGTCCGGCACATTCTGTCCGGGAATGCGGGCCTGGGCAGTTTTGGTCTGGCCTCCGACGAGCGGAACTGAAAACGTCGCCCGCGGACCGGATTCCGGCCCGCCATCCAATGACCAAAACGCACTTTCGACGCGCGGCTCAAGCGTCAAGGTCACGGTCTCGTCGGTTTGCGAGGCAATGGCAATCACCGGATCGGCACCTGGAGGCACCGCCAGCGTCGCCAGCGCAGTCGGAACTTGCGGAGGACCGGGGGCAGGTAGATTGACATCCGGTCTGCGGCGAATGGCATTGATCGTCAAAGTGACTTGCAATTGGGGTGTCGATCCGTCCTTCACAACAATCGCGATTGTCTGTTGGGAATTGCCGGACAGGTCGACGAGGAAGAGTCTGCCCACTTGAGGCGCACCGCCACCGAAGGCAGCAGTTATCTGGTACGGTGCGCGGCTTCCTTGTACATCCACGACCATCCGCGTGCGGGACGGAAGGGCGACCGATGCCTGCGTCCCGCCGTCGGGGACCTCGATTCCGTAGGCTTTCCCGTCTTCATCGAAAAACCTTGCCGAGACCTTGAGCGCTCCCTCTCCTTGGTTGATAACCGCGACTTCGAAGTCACCAGAGACACCCCAATCGTCGCCAAAACCAATCAACAGATCTCGCACACCCACCTCGAAGGCAAAGCCTCGCGCCCCTTGCGGCGACGCAAAGAACCGCACCTCTGGCAGATATAATCCTCCCCAGTCGTCTCCGAATCCGAACTTTTCAAGAATCTCTGGAGGCGTAAACCCATCGGACAAGTCTAGGATCGCCTTGCGGAACGCAAAGCCGATCGTCCGCGAGGATCGACCGCCAATGAATGCGTAGGGCGGATTCATCGAAATCAATTCCGCTGCAAGCAGATTCCCAGGATCATCCAGCCCTGCCACGCCAGCGGACAGAAACTCGAAGTTCAACCTTCCCGCTGCCGTAAAGTTGTGATCTAGCCGGAATCTTATGCTTGGCAGAGTGATGACGACTTCGGTCGCCGTTGCATGCGGTGCTAAGAGTCCCTCAGCGGTGAGCGAGGCGGGCTGTAGAAATGGCGGGCGCAACGTGGGTGCGACGAGCATCAAATCCAGTACGAATCGGTCGGTCGGGTACGCATTCGGCACCGTCTGCCAGTCCGCCAGCGCGGCCCGCGTTGGCTGAAAACCGGCAGCCCCAATCGATGCATCGGCAGCCAGAATGAGCGGCGACGGAACCAAGGGTATGAAC
>CAKQNH010000612.1 GCA_934255105.1 uncultured Pirellulaceae bacterium | reverse complement strand
GCTATGATCCGCGTCCGCGAGGTCTCCAAAGATCTAGGGATCTACTTGGTCAACAGCATCAACCCCTTCCGGATCGAAGGCCAAAAAACTGTCATGTTCCGCGTGCTCGAAGCCCTGCGCTGGGAAGTCCCCGACTGGATCGTGGTCCCCGGCGGAAACCTGGGGAACTCCAGCGCATTTGGCAAGGCCTTTAGCGAACTCAAACAGCTCGGGCTGATCGATCGCGTGCCCCGTTTGGCGGTCATCAATGCTGCTGGTGCCGACACGCTCTTTCAACTATACGAAGGTCGCAAGCTGCGTTGGAACGCCGGTGCTCCCGATATGGATATCACTCGGCAGTATTACGACGAACTCGACGCGAGCAACTCTAAGGCGGACACGATTGCGAGTGCTATAGAGATCAACCGCCCAGTCAATTTGCAGAAGTGCCTACGAGCGCTCGACTTCTGCGATGGAGTCGTCCGCACAGTCACCGACCAAGAAATCCTGGATGCCAAGGCACAGGTCGGAGCCGGCGGGATTGGCTGCGAACCAGCCAGCGCGGCGAGTGTGGCCGGGGCCAAGAAATTGCGAGCCGAAGGCGTCATCGCCCCCTCGGAACGCGTCGTGTGCATTTTGACTGGACATCAATTGAAGGATCCCACAACCACCGTATCCTATCACACCACTGACCAGGACAAGTTCAACGAGGTGTTAGGCAGCCGCGGTGTCAGCCGCGCGTCGTATGCCAATCGAGCCGTCGCAGTCCCCAATGAGCTGGACGCAATCATCCGCGCGATTCAACTGTACGGTTGAAAAAATACTTAATTTTCGAACGTCGGCGGGCGATACCCGCCGCCTGGTAGAATGCCCGCTTCGGGGATGCGAGCAGGAAGCTGGCCACCGGGAGCGACAAAATCTCGCAGAATTTGCCCAGGTACCCAGACAGGGGCCGAGGTCGACGGGGGTGGACTATCGAACCCGCCGCCCGCCATGGGCGGAAACACTTGGTCGGGATTGTACGGCACATTCTGAGGCACGTTTTGCGGTTGAAATGGCTCAGGTATCGGTGTGGCTATCCCCTGCGCGGATTGCAGACGCAAATTATCAGCCCTGGCCATCAGGGTTTCGCTGGTCAGCGATTGCTCGGGGAGCAGCGTGATATCGACGATGCGTTCATCGCGTACTTCCCAGGGCCACAGCGTTTCAGAGAAGAAATCAAAGGGTGGGATCTGATACCATGGCGGGGAGATAGTTCGCAATACTTTTTCCGTGCGGAACCCGTCGGCGACGACTTCGATCTCCCGCGTCCCGTAGTAGGTAAACGACGAGGCGGTCGGCGTGGTGCCGATCAGTTGCTTGTCCACGTAGACGCTGGCCCCTGGAGGGTTGCTGCGGACCATCAGCCTGCGGCGAACGCAACCGCTGGCAACCGCCAGCAGTACCAGCAGCATTAGTATCGGCTGGGCGTACAGGCGATGCGTCCGCCAAGAGTTGCGGCGTTGGGCACTCGGTTTTACGCTCAACGTTTTCCTGTCCTTCCTGCCAAACTACCAATCAGCAATATCGAGTCCGGCGCGAGTATAGAGCTTGTAGCAGCGGCGGTGCTAGATCAGTTTCCGCCTCCCGCGATTGGCAGATTGGCCCGTATTCATGCATGGAAGCGGACCGGGACAGGCGAAAGTCATGGCGGCTTCCTCTACAGGGTGGCCGTCAAATCTTGGGGCGAACTCAACTACTGCGAGGGTTCTGCGCGATCCAACCCGCGCAGACGGCCCACGATTTAGCCCTCAGCCCGCCAGTTTCATAAAAACATGGCAACTTAGGTCGATTTCGACGATAGTATCATGAGTAGGGTTAGCACGTGTTTGCTTGCTGCCGCTGCCTGCTATGCTATGAGTTCCTGTGAATCGACCTGCCATTCCAGTAGATACTAGCCACTGAAACTTGCCAGACTCCACCTCCAATACCGACTCGCAGCAGCGCCTCTGGAAAGATACCGTACGACACGCGGTCATCAGCGACATTGGCATGCGCCGAGCAATCAATCAAGACGCGCTAACCGTGATGCCTGCCGATTCGCAAGCTGCGTGGCAGCGGTTGGGGCATGTATTCATCGTGGCCGATGGGATGGGAGCGCATGCAGCGGGAGAGCTAGCATCTAAGCTCGCGGTCGAGCTGATCCCACATCAGTATCTCAAGCTTCGCGACCTAGCCCCAGCCGTGGCGCTGCACAAATCGATTTCCGAAGCCAACGCGGAGATCTATCGCCGAGGCCAGGCCAACATCGAATTCCGCAATATGGGAACCACCTGTAGCGTGCTGTCTCTGCTGCCAGAGGGGGCTGTGGTAGCGCACGTGGGAGACAGTCGCGTCTACCTCTTGCGCGGCGACCAGCTATTTCAACTCACCTTCGACCATTCCTTGGTGTGGGAGATGCAAGCGGCCGGCGAAGTAACCGATGAAACCGCCCGCAGCGGAGTGATCCCCAAAAATGTCATCACGCGTTCTTTGGGGCCCAACGCCAATGTGCAAATCGATCTAGAAGGGCCCTTCCCAATCCGCATGGGAGACCGTTTCCTGCTCTGCTCCGACGGCCTCAGTGGCCAGATTTCCGACGAGGAGATCGGCGCGTTGATGCGCGTTTTACAACCGGAGGAAACGGCCCAGTTTTTCGTCGATTTGTCGAATCTGCGCGGTGGCCCTGACAACATCACAGCCATCGTCGTGGAAGTCTGTGACTCGCGCTTGGTGACCCCTTCGCAAGATGCAATTGTCGTTCAGCGGGCGGGACGCAAACGCACCTTCTCGCCCGCCCTAGGCGTGGTCACGGCGGTCTGCTTCTTAGCCTCTGTGCTGCTGTTCTTAATGCATATCCTGCCGCTGGCGATCGTCACCAGCGTGCTGGGGTTGATCGCTGTCACCACCGGCTTGGTACAAGTCTACTGGACTGGGCCCGAAAGTCGCCCGGCGGCCGCGCGCTATGGCAGCGGTCCCTACCGGCAGTACGCCGCGAAGCCAAATTTGGCCCTGTTTGAAAATCTGGCCGGCACGATGAAGCCGCTGCGTGAAGCGGCACTTGAAAAACGTTGGGAAATCGATTGGGAACCCATCGATCGCCAGTTCGCACAGGCCCGCGCCAAAGCTGACACCCAGGACTTCAAAGAGGCCGTACGACTGCAGGCACTGCTGTTGATCGAACTGATGCGCCAAATCCGCAAACAGCGGCGACGCAGCCCAGGCGATTCTTCTATCGAACTTTGATCGATTCACCAGCACGCTGTCAAACCTCATCTCAAGTGGGATCGTGTGATATAATCGAAGGCGAGCCGCTCGATTCAATATTCCAGTCCAAGGAATTCACACCGATGAAAAAACATCTCGCCAGCCTGCTGGTCCATACCGTCTTGATCACGCTGTTTACAAGCTTGGCTAGCCAAGCTGCGCAGCCAAACATCATTTTCATTTTCTCGGACGATCACGCAGAACATGCGATCTCCGCCTATGGATCGAAGGTCAATCACACACCACACACCGACCGACTGGCGCAGGAAGGCGTACGCTTCACCAATTCCTTTGTGACCAACTCGATCTGCACCCCCAGCCGCGCCACGCTGCTGACCGGCCAGTATTCACATCTCAACGGAGTGCCCGTATTCAACCGCTTCGATCCGTCGCGCGATACGGTAGCCAAGCACCTTCAAGCCGGTGGCTACCATACCGGCATGATAGGCAAATGGCACCTGGGCTCCGACCCGCAGGGTTTTGATCGATGGATCGTGTTGCCCGGACAGGGTGCCTACTGGAACCCCAGCTTCCTAGCGCCTGG
>CAKQNH010000611.1 GCA_934255105.1 uncultured Pirellulaceae bacterium | reverse complement strand
GGTACGAGGGATGCCGAGGTCGCGCGAAATCTCAGTCATGGAGTGGGTTTGACGGCGACGGAGTACGTCCTGGAATTTCTCCGGCAACTTCGACATAAACGCTGCGAGATCCATGCGTAAGTCGTTAAGCTCTTGTTCTCGAAGTCGGCGAGCGCGCCCGAGTCGTCGATCTTGGTCTTGGTCACTGAGTGTCTGAGACATTTCGACTTGACCACCGTCATCACCACGGACAGTCTTGCTCAAACTGACTCGACCGACCGTCGCACGTTTGACAACGGATCGATCGCGAATGACGTTAGCTAGGTGGCGTTGCACTACAGTGCAGACGTAGGGGTAGAGATGGCCGACCGATGGATCGTAGAGTCGAAGACTCTTCGTCGCTCGGACGTAAACCTCTTGGACCAGATCATTGCGATCCTGCTGGGTAAAGTCGGATTTGGCGATTAGATTTCCGACCTGACGATGGATGACACTTCGAACGAAGTTGTCATCGGCGAGATTGATAGAGTGGTTGTCTGACACGAGCGGACCTCCTGATTGAGGCCCCACAGGCGACAGGTCCGAGAGTTTAAGCCTGTGAGGCTCGCCCGCTCATTCGCGGGCTGTTTCCTGATGTGAATCAGACCTGTCGTCCGCTACTGGCGAAAATTCCCAAAACGGGCTGGGAAATAAGAAAATTCCCAAACGACATCGCAAGAAACCCATGAAAACACTGGGTAAACGCGATCAGAAATTGGATAAAATTCCAGGTCTAGAGGTTTGGGAAATTCCCAAAAGTATTGGTTAACCAAGAATCTAGAAATGAAAAAATGAAGCACGATCCGCTGTTACCAGAGAACTCATTCCTCGCCACTTCAAGGAGCGCTTGGCGTGGTTGGCTGTCAGCGTATCATCAAGAATCAAAAGGCGTCTGGCTGATTACGTACAAGAAGGCCAGTGGCAAGCCGCGGCTCGAGTATTCCGAGTCGGTTGAGGAGGCTCTTTGCTTTGGCTGGGTAGACAGCCTGCCTCGGAAGCTCGACGAAGAAAGGTCGATGCTCTACTTCGCTCCTCGAAAGAGCGGAAGTGGCTGGTCAGCCTTGAATAAGCGGCGTGTGGAGAGCCTCATTCAAGGTGGATTGATGATGCCCGCTGGCTTAGCGAAAATTGAAGCAGCAAAGAGAGATGGGACATGGTCCAAATTGGATGAAGTCGATGCTCTCGTCGTGCCAGACGATTTGCGTGCTGAACTAAAGAGGTATGAAAATGCCAATGACTTCTTCGAAGCATTTCCGAAATCGGTCAAGCGAGGAATTCTCGAATGGATACTGAATGCCAAGCGGCCAGAGACGCGACAAAAGCGCATCTCGGAGACGGCACGCTTAGCAAACAGGAATGAACCAGCGAATCAATGGAGACGCTAGTCGAAACTTCCGGCGGCCGCCTGAAAACTCGACTCATCTTCCGATTTGATTCGGAAAACGCATTGCCAACCCTTCCCATCGTCGGTTACCTCGATTGGCTCTCCTTCGAGATCAAAGAATCGCTGCAGGGATTTGTTCAGCAGTTCTCGCCTCTTTCGATTTTGCCTGCAGGCACCAGGCGATAGCCAAGTCATGAGTCCGTGTTCTCGAGCAAACAATCGGAGTAACTCCCATTGCTTGCTCGGCTTGCCACTTCGCGAATCAACCAAGCCAAGTTGCGAGTAGGTCAACACTTGGCGATTGTCCCGGATAGTCACGCAGATCTTTTCAGAGTCGCTGAAACGCATCTCGACATCGCTCCAACGGCTACCACTTGGAGTTGGGAATCGACCAGACACGGTTTTCGCAGGTGGCATCAGTCGATCACGGAATGCAACCAAGTGCTGACGCGCCCATGGCGATAGGATCCATTCGCCTTCGTCGCCGAACAACACGGATTGATCTAGCGGAACCACAAGTGAGCCTCTCGAGTCCAACATCACCTCGCTGCGACTACTCAGCATCCGTTTCGATGTGAGAAACAAAACGAATGGTCGCTGAAACTCTGCCAAGAACGCATCGATGCACCAATCAAGGCGGCGAGGATCGCTGACTTTGGCTAGGAACAATGAGAACCCAGATCCATTGGGATTCCCGTAGTGACCAAGCCTGTATCGATACATCGGGCCTCCGAGCCGTTCGAACGCCATGTCATACCCAACCAGCGAAGCCAACTCTGCGGCGAGCTTGCCGAAGCTGAACTCGTAGCAGACGATATCGCGTCGATCGACAGGGACGTACTCCTCTGTCTTTTCGTTGTAGCCTTCGAAGACACCATCGTCGACCTCGACAATTTCCAGCCACTCGTAAGGACGACCTGGAACAGGCAGCGCCGCAGCGAGGTCTTTGATAGGCACGAGGAGTTCGCGGTGCGAATCAAATGCATCGCCGAGCAACAGTCGCCAGCTCAAATGTGAGGTCGCCACATCGTTTAGTTGCTCAAGTGCTTGCCAGGGCTGGCTCATGGCGAGTCCTCCTCGGAAATTGCTTTGAGATGATGAATCCACGCTGGGTAAGCCAAGCTTCGATGGTCGCGGAAACTCTTCCACGACTGTAAATGGCGACGTTGGGAGGACGGACCGTAATCGCCAATTCGGTCTTTCGTCCTTCGAGTTCCATCTTGAACGTTGCTGAAATAAGGCGTCGTTCCAACCAAATGTTCTTCTTTTTCGCCTGAGCCCAATTAAGCAGATCGTCACCCTTACGAATGGTTATCACACCATACCGATCATCGGGATCACCAAGCCACAGTTCGATCATTCGAACATCGGTGATGCCCTCGATGCCCCCTGGAGCCAGTGCATCGAATTCAAGCTCGCGAAGCGGATCAAGTGTGTACTTGATTCCAGTTGGAAACAAGTTCTCGTTTCCAAACATATGTTTTCCTATGAGCCGGCAATACAAGGCTTTCTCCTTGCCGGTCTTAGCATTGATCCGCAGCTCTCCAAACTCGCGGTTGTAGATCGCCGATGCGCTCTGCACGGGCCAGAACGATTGAAAACCGAAGCGACCATTCTCTACGATTCGCTGGCGTCGAAAGAGGCTGCCGTGCATGATGGAGAATTCGACTTCATCGGCGTTCTCGAAAACTTCAACCCTCGTCCCCTGAGCACGGAAGCGCTCCACGTGCCAGGAGTCAATGTCGCGTTCCAACTGCTGAAGCGTTTCCTCTGCAGGCGTTACGAACTTTGGAGGAGTCGTTTGACTCGCTTGGAAATAATCGTACGAGCGAACACGCTTTATTCGCGATAGTGCATGGGTTTGGACGAGCTTCTCTGGATTGGACAACCACGCCGCCGTAACGATATCGGCTGCAGAATGCTTACCACCGGGTTGGATTCCCAGAGTATGAGCAGGCATTCGGTCGAGCAACAAGTCGATGGCAACGGTATTGGCTAGTTCATCGATAAGACAGATCGCGTCCAGCAAGTCCGCGGGCGTTTCTCGATCTGCCCTAGTGATCTCACGAATGACCCCTTGGCAATCGATCGAATCAGGTGTTTCGATCGGAACGGACCGATTAGCAAAGAAATCAGCATAAGGGTGGAGTAGCTCGAACAGTCGCTTGGGATCGATCGATTCAATAACACCGGGGCGCGATAAACGCGGAAGTCGAACAGCGGTCATGATGTAAACCTTGAAAATTAATACTTCATAGCAATCCTTCATTGATCAAAACGTCAAGCGATCCAACCGACTGACGCAAACAAATGCGATTGGCAGTGGCTAGCCTACGGCTTCCACCGTGCAAAACTCCTAGCGTGGGCATCCTATCCGCCAGTCCATGACCGTTGTCCTAAGTGATTCCATCCGGGCCAAGCC
>CAKQNH010000610.1 GCA_934255105.1 uncultured Pirellulaceae bacterium | reverse complement strand
ATACCTACCTGCTCGATGACGAGTTACAGGACTGGACGAAGAAGTTGCCCGCCGGAGCGCAACTGACGATCGTGCTGGACAGTTGCCACTCCGGGACCGGCACACGCATGCTGATGGCACCGATCTCGGGCACGTCAAAAAAGCAAGTGCCAATGATGGTCGATCCAAGTGCGACCGTGGCGCGAGCGCTGACTGGTAACACGCAAACGCGTGGGTTGAGAGCGGTCGAGGCGGCGCTGATTGCGACTGATCCAGAGCACGACGACCTAGTCCGCGTTCGATATGTCGAACCGCCTCTAGCCATCAAGGATGCGATTGCGGCTCGCACACAAAAAGCACAGCGTGGATTGGTGGTCGCCAAGATGAATCACGTGCTGTTGGCCGGTTGCAAGGACAACCAGACATCCGCAGACGCGACGATCGAGCAAACGCCAAACGGAGCTTTTACCTTCCATCTGTGCAAGACGATCCGCGGCGGCGGTGCCAACCTCGAACGCAAGGAACTGATCGAGCGGGTCGAGCGGGCCTTGCGCGATGGCCATTTTACGCAACAGCCGCAGCTCGAAGGACCGACCGACAAAGGTCCGCTATTCGGCGGCGCTCGCAACTCAGACGGCGTCAGCGCCAGCCTCGATCCGTCCGGTCCCACGACCGTCATGCCCGGTATTTTGCCACAGGTCGAAATGGGTGAGTTGAAAGACATGCTCCCACTGATCGCGTTGCTGGCGCCGGAAGCTCAAGCTGAAGCGTTGCGGCTGGTCAGCTCGCGAGCCGGATTGCAACCGGGTGCCGATCAACGTGCATTCGGGGGTCGGTTCCTCGTTTACGTGCACGGCATCTGCAAGCACGAAGCTGGCTATTCAAATGGATGGTGGAATGCTCTACAACCTTTCACCAACGCCTTTGGCGTGGGCGCGCTCGGCGACAAGCGGCGCGAAGTTCTGTGGAGCGACCTCGTCAACGCACGGGCGCTGGAAATGAAATTGTATCGGGGTGTGGACAGTCAAGCTGCCCGGCAAGCGGATGAACAGGAGCGACTAAAGGACGCGATTTGCGAAGCCCTAAACGACCGCCGCGATCAACAAATGATCAGGGCTATACCGGAATCAGCCGAGGGAGACCCGCCCCGAGCACTATACGATGAGCGCGCGGCGGAAGACTCGCGTGCGCCAAGAATTCCTGGCCTGAATTGCATCGATGATTTCACGGTCTATTTGGTCAACGATGCCGTTCGCGCCCAAGTGATCGGTCGGTTCACTAACGTGGTCCAACCGCTGCTGGAGAGCGGTGCCGAACTGGATATTATCAGCCACAGTTGGGGGACAGTCGTGGCGTACGAAGGCCTCCGCGAGTTGGCCGACCGCGGTATCGCCGCTGGCCGAGTGCGGAATTTCTTCACCGTCGGGGCTGCCCTTTCGATCGGTCCGGTGAAGGCGAGCCTGCGTCCCGCCAACAGGGATGGTTTGCGACCAGCCATGGTTCATCGGTGGGTCAATCTGGATGCACGCGGCGACATAGTGGGCGGTCCACTCCGGGGCCGCCCCTTCGCGGTGGACAACGACTTCCCCAGCCTCGCACCGTTCGGCTGTGGATCGTTTTTAGGCGTAGTCAATCCATCCTGCGCCCACAGCTCTTACTTCGCGGCCGGAAATAACATTGTTAATCGCGATATTTTCGCTGCATTTATTGCTCAGCCATAGGACGCGGACTAGGTGCCGATCGGATCGATGCTCAAACAGGCCACCGCCGGCCAGTCTTATGGCCCTTGAGGATATAGCAAAGTGCCCGCTAACCTAGCCGAGCCGAATAATCTACCCGACGACGCCGAGCCGGCGATTTTCACTCAGCGAGTGTCGACGACGCCTCCCTACCGCCGCTTGCGTGTCTTTGCGTTCGATCCGCTCTTGAGCAATCAGTTGGACACGCTCGCGATCAATCAGGTCACCTTGCAAGTGCCTTGGGAGGACGGACTTCTCCCCGGCCCCAAGGGAGAGTATCTGGAAGTCGTGGATTATGACCCAGCCATTGACGGCTACCACGAACGCATCGATCTTAACCATCCTCACCTGCTGGCAACTGACGGTCTACCTCCCTCCGAGGGAAGCATGATGTTCCATCAGCAGATGGTCTACGCTGTCGCCATGACCACTATCCGCAACTTCGAACGAGCCTTGGGTCGACGGGCGTTATGGGCCCCCAAGCGGTTTCACACGACAGCTTCCGGTAGAAATGAATTTGTTGCCCGGCTGCGCATTTTTCCCCACGCCTTGCGCGAGGCAAATGCTTACTACAGCCCAGAGAAAAAGGCGTTGCTCTTCGGCTACTTCCTCGCCTCCACTGCGGCACCGGGTCGCAATCTGCCCGGCGGGACAGTTTTCACCTGTCTTTCGCATGACGTCATCGCACATGAAACGACGCATGCGCTGTTGGACGGCATGCACCAGCGTTTTATCGAACCAAGCAATCCAGATGTGCTCGCGTTCCATGAGGGATTTGCGGATATCGTCGCACTCTTCCAGCACTTCACCTTTCCCGAAGTGCTGCGGCATCAGATTGCCAAGACGCGGGGCAACCTGATGGATCAAAATCTGCTCGGACAGCTCGCTCAGCAGTTCGGCGAGGCTTTAGGCAGTGGTGGTGCACTGCGCGATTCGCTCGGGAGGATCAACCCCAAGCCCCAGCAATGGGAGCCCACGCAACCGGACCCGGCGGCAATTCATGACTCGACCGAACCGCACGCGCGAGGTGCTATTCTGGTGGCTGCGGTATTTGATGCGTTCCTGTCGATCTACAGGCGGCGCAGCACCGACCTGCTACGGATCGCCACCGGAGGCACCGGCGTGCTATCGATTGGCGAGTTGCATCCCGATCTAGTTAACCGGCTCGCAACCGAAGCTCGCAAGTCGGCCGATCAAATTTTGACTATGTGCATCCGCGCCTTGGATTATTGCCCACCCGTCGACATCACCTTTGGAGACTATCTACGCGCCCTTATTACCGCCGACACCGAATTGATCCAGGACGACGACCTTGGCTACCGCATTGCCGTGACGGAGGCGTTTCGGCGCCGCGGCCTCTATCCCTTGGATGTACGCAGCCTCGCCGCCGACAGTCTGGTTTGGCAGTCCGCCGAAGACATTTCCGGCGGGCTAGTTAGTCGGAGCTTGCGAGATCGGAACACTAAAGCCTTGCTAGAGAAACTCAATCAATGGAACTTGTCCGCCAGTCGCAGACGAGCGTTTGCGGATGCACGCCAGTTGCAAGTGTTTCTGCACGATTTATACCGAGGAGTGCGGGATTCGACAAACGTGCATATCTTCGAGGAGGCAACCGGCTTGGCTTTGACCGATGAGGCACCCTGGAGCATCCGCCGCTCGAAGCAAGATGGTCTGCCCAATTTTGAAGTGCACGCGGTGAGACCAGCGCGGCGTGTCGGCCCGGATGGCCAGCTCATTCAACGGCTAATCGTTGAAATCACTCAAAAACGATTTGGGTTCGACGATCCCCGGCGACAAGAACAAGCAGATCGCGGCGAGTTGGCGGACAGCCTGCTGAACAAAGCAGACTTCGTTTTCCGTGGCGGCAGCACGTTGATCTATGACTTTGAAACCGCTCAGCTTATCTACTGCATCCGCAAGAACATTCGAGGAGAAGCCAGGCTTCAACGGCAGCGCCAGTTTCTGAATCACCCCGATTACGCATCGCTGCACGCGACGTTCTTCAACGACGCAGGCTGTACCGAACCCTTTGCACTTTTGCACCACGACCGTTTCCAAGCCGATGCCACCAATGCCGTGGGTTGAACAAATCAAAGCGTATAGAGTGTAC
>CAKQNH010000609.1 GCA_934255105.1 uncultured Pirellulaceae bacterium | reverse complement strand
ACTATGGAATGTGTGTGCGATGTTGCCTGGGAATAGATGTGAGCCTAGTTGATATGTTCGCCCACATGGGCTCAGCCGGGTGCGATCTGCGTGATGCGACTGTTTTTTGGGCTGAACTCTGCGGCCCTCTGCGCCTCTGCGCTCTCTGCGTTAAGAAACAAACGCAGAGAGCGCAAAGACGCAGAGGGCGCGGAGAGGTCCACTGCACCAAATGAGACCCAGACATCCACGCTACCGGGCGCCGAATTTGTGCAAGACTGCAATCAGCCCAGCGGGCGGCATATCCTTGCCGGTGGCGTGAGCCCTCGTTGTTATACACAAATCAGTCGCTAACCAGTTTTGATTTCGGGCCGAAACTTTGCCAGCAGGCGCTGATGTCGTGCAGGCGTTCCATACCTCGCATAACTGTGTCAGTTCCGGGTTCGTCGTCTCGGCATCGATCAATGTAGCCTCCAAGTCTGGCTATCAGCCTGACCATTCGCCACAATCTCGGTGGTTTCGCTGGGGGATCTTCGCCGGTGACGAGCTTGTAGACCGGTTGCCATTCATCTTCGGTGAAAACAGCTTCGCAACTGACGTCCGGAAGTTCGCGGCCAATCTTGGTTGTATAAAAAGTTCGCCACGCAACAATCATCGAAACAGCCAGACAACGCTCGAAACGCTCGATCGTCTCGAAACGACGTTTTTCGATCCGACTACCTGATTTTAGTGTTCTAAAAAAAATTTCAATCATCCAACGGATGCAGTAGTACTGAATCACCAACTCAATCTCTGCCTCAGTCGAGATCGGCAGATTGGTCAACAGCAACCAACTCACTGGCACATCGTCAGTAGGTGCATTGATTTCCTGAACCAGGATTGCATTGACCGTGCTGTGCTTTAGTTTTCGATCGTTGCGATAAGGTGCTCTGAGCGTCAGCGGCGTCGCTCGAACTTCCACTTTACAGTCACGAGAAACTCGTGGTTGGTTGCGGGCTCGTTTGTCGCAATCAAGCTTCTTTTCTCGCCCCCGAATGTAGAACTGCTTGTTGTAAAGAACTGGACTTTGCAGCAGTTGCTCATGCAAATGACATGGTGCATGAGGGTCTTCGTTGACCAAGCTCCTGTCGTAGCAACTGCGTATGATCCATCCAAAATTCTCAGGCGAATCGTCATCACACTCGATCACCTCGAAGATATCCGCCTCGCTATCAGCAACACAAACGAACTTCGTAGCTGGATGCCCTTGAGCGATCTCCTGAGCGTGTTTGTGTGTTTCAAGCCACCGCAAAGACTCCTTCTCTTCGATCGGCAATGTCTTTCGATCATCAGCTTTGGAAGGGCCAAAGTCGCGAGTCCACAGTTCGGCGCAGAGCGTGCCAAGTGGTGTTCCGCTGGGAGTGAAAGCAACCAGCGGATGCAGCAACTCACCGAATCGAGAACTGCCGTCCAGTGGCCCCGCTCCATCGACCTGTACTTTGGGGCGAGTCAAATCCAACTCCGTTGTATCTTGAGCAACAATGACGATATCCTGCAGGGCCACGCGTGCGTAGGTGGCGTCAATATGCGGCTGAAGAATGTTCTCAAATCCCAATGCACTATTGTCGAAAAGCCGGTACGCTGCGGTCGTCTCGTTGTGCCCTCCATTGACAGCCGCCGGGATACTCTTGCTTGGCGTGGCGGCCATGGCCGACAGCAATGCTGTGATGCCATCATTGCGCCTCTTATCTCCTAGATCCACCGTTCGCATCTCAGCCTCTACCCATTCGCTAACCATCGCCACGCTCCATCGCCTGATCTATTATTTCGTAACATCCATGTCGCCAACAGCTTACAAGGTCCAATCGATCTTCGCATCGGCAATCAATTTGTGTATAACAACGAGGGCTCACGCCACCGGCAAGGATATGCCGCCTTCCAGGCTGGGATCAAGCAACAGCTACTTACACCAAGCTGGGATCAAGCAACAGCTACTTACACCAGGCTGGGATCAAGCAACAGCTACTTACACCAGGCTGGGATCAAGCAACAGCTACTTTCACCAGGCTGGGATCAAACTTTACCTACTGCTCAAGTCGATTGAAATATTCGTCCAACCCAGCCCGAAACTCTTCGGGTAGTACGCGCCCCGTTTCGCCAGTGGCCTGAGCCACATCGCGAGCTTCTCGCTTTTCATGTTGATTCAATCCGCTCCCCAACAATGCCAAGGCCGAATCCTGAGTGGTCCCCGTGCCGCCGCCACCAGGACTGGTGCCGCCACCACCGCCGCCTCCCTTGGGATTGATTCGCTTGCACTGCAGCAGCAATTCAATAGCTTCGGTCTCCGCCGCAATGGCCGTCGCGCCTGTTTCGCTCGTAGCCAAAATGCGCGTTGCCTCGTCCATGATTGCGCTAACGGAGCTGAGCAACTGAACCTCTTTACCAAACCGCTCGCCACCATTGGGCAGTTCCTCAATCGCAGTCACCACGTTGCTCGTTCGGCTGCGCAGTTCGGCTTGCGTTTCGCTCAGGCGGGTTGCCTCCCGACTGTGCGTCTCTGGCTCGACGGCCGCACGAGCCTGTTGAGCCACGCGAGTCGCCTCGCGCAAATTGACTTCGCTCTCCAACACTTTCAACACTTCCAAGATCAATGAAGGGGGGAGCGCGTCGGAGGTCTTGCTGCCGGGGCATTGCCCACTGCTGGCCGGGTCGACGAGATCTTCGCCCCAGCGATCGAGCGTATCGGACCAGTACTCGGCCTGTGCGATGGACATGCCTTGCTCCTTGGGGATCTCATCGCCCAACTCGCGAATCGCATCGAGCACGTTGACCGCCTTCATGTCATCCAAGACGACTTTGAACTGGTTCATACGCCTGCGTTCAAAATAGGCTTGCATGTCGTCCATGATGTACGAGATGTTCTGACTGCTTTGATGCTGGACACCGGTCAGTTCGCTGAGCATCGATTTCACTTCTGGCTTCGGCGTAGATCGCTTACCAAAAACTTGATCGATCTGCGAACTGATCTTCTCAGCGACTTGATTCTGTTCGCGCGAGGCGGCCTTGAGGCGTTTGACTAGCGTCGAGCCCTCCAGATTGGCCAGCACCGTGTTGAGCTCTTCAGTAATCTTTTCGAACTCCTCCAGAATTGCCGCTTGCTCCTCGATAGCCATCTGGACCGGTTCTTCCTCATCCTCTGGCTCCTCTTCTTCCGGCGGTGGCTCGCCGTTGCTCTTGGGTGCAGGGCCGGCTAGTGTGGTGTTAGGCAGCGACAATTTACTACCGTTGTACTTCTTCTTTTTGCTGGGCTCCTCAGCCGGATCGCTAGCTTCATCGTCGGGCGTTTGCTGCGAGGACTCCATGTCGGCGATCGAAGGCATCTGCGGTGCCTCAGGCGTTTTCTCTTGATCATCGTCTGCTACAGCATCTTTGGCTGCACCACTGGGCGCAGTGCGAACCTCACCAGCCTGCGGCGCTGAGGGCTTCGGCGCTGAAGGGTTCGGCGCTGAAGAATTCTGAGCTGAGGGTTTTTGCGCTGTGCCGCGTGCGAGTGTTTCTTGAGTCGACGCTTTTTCGAGTAGATCGGACACGCTGGGCATGCGATTCTCCCCGATGTCATTCAGAGTCTGCAGCATCTCGGCCCAGCGCTCCAGATGCCCCACGCCAATCTCTGGATTGCGGGCAGCCTGCCGCAGCAAGCCTTCACCCGCCTGCGACAGGGCGGACAGTCGCCGTGCATTGCTCCCTTCCAGTGAAGCTTGCCGGTGTAGCTCAGCCCGCATGTCGTCGTCGGCCAACTCTTCAGTCGACATGTCGCGCAGACGCTTGTTAGCGGCGTGCAATTGCATCACGGTGTCGCGAACATCCAGG
>CAKQNH010000608.1 GCA_934255105.1 uncultured Pirellulaceae bacterium | reverse complement strand
GGAGCCACGCGTGGGCTTCTACTACCTCAACCAAGTCTTCAACGTGACCCTGGAGAATATTCGGCTGATCCCTTGGGAGCAGAACAGATCGGATCCGGCGAAAAAAGTCGGTGCAGGCACCTACGGCATTGGCGGTGCACGGATGCTCAACTGTACCTTCCGCAATGTAACGGCCGAGGGAACCCGCCTGCACTGGGGCGTTTTCGGCACAAACCTCAACAAGAATTTCCGCATTGAAAACTGCCGACTCAACCGTGTCGACGTTCACTTTCACTGCTGGAATCTGACCATCCAGGATTCTGAAATTGGCCTTAGCGGCATTTCCATTACCGGAGGCGGCGATCTAACAATTGAGAATACCGTCCAGCATGGCAATACGTTCGTCAATTTCCGCAGCGACTTTGGCGCCAAATGGGATGGCCACATCCGACTTCGTAACTGTACGCTTATCGCGGCCAGCGATCGTTCCGTCGCGATTCTCAGCAGTCGCCCCAGCCAGTTTGATTATGGTTATCCGATTGGATGCGGACGGACGATCGACATCGACAATTTGCAAGTTGACTTTAGTCGCTTTCCCGAATCGACGGCACCCATCTGGCTTCTAAGTGTTGCAGATTTCTCCCACACAAAGGACGACTCACGCCACTTCTTCGCTCATCACTTTACGGCTCGCAATGTCACCGTGGCCGGCCGCCAGCAGGGCGTTCGATTGGTCCATATCGCTGATCCGTATCACTACGACATGGGGCGCGAAGGAGGCTACGACGATGTGCAGTTGAAACCCAATTGCCAAATGGTCTTCGAGAATATCCAGCTCGAACAGATCGCAGCCTCTAAGCCCAACGCCCTGGAGTACACCCATTTTCGAATTGGGAGCAAGGGGAGCATCAACTACGAGGATCACTGGGCACTCTATCCTCACGTCCGGATTGTCAACTGTGACAACCTATGTGTTCATTTGGGAGGCAGCACCATCGATCTTTCAGTGACAGACAGCACGGTCGACCGTTGCACCGCCGCCGCTGACGGAGCACTCCGGGGTGCGCTGAGTTTCCAAAACTGCCGCTTCGCACCGCAAGTAACAGACGCCGCGCAGCGCATCTACGCATTGGAATCTGCACTGGGGACCCATGTGGTCAACTGCACGGTGTACGCTCCGCGAATTGCGGGCGTTTCAAAGCCCGACCAAACCCACCTGCTCGACTTCGTCCAGCCTAACCAGCGAGTTCGCTTCTATCAACTAAACACAACGCTCGGCAACGACTTGCTCAAGTACTTCAGCGACGAAAAAATTGACCTACAACCGAGCTTTATTGGAATGCTCAAAAGCCATCACGGATTGGAATCCGAATTTGTGCTAGGCAGCCAAGCAGCCCCATAGTCGTTGATCGCTCCGCCGATCAGATGCTTGGTCATCTCCCGTTTTCAAGCAACCACGCACAAGTTTATACGCATAATTAGCCGCTTTGGTGATATCCAGGGTTGTGCGATATGGCAGGTAACTTATGTGTGGATGCTTATCCTGCAAATTGGTATCCAACTCGGCTAATCCGATCAACAACGCCATGGCGGACTTATCCGCATTTCCCACTTCGCATTTTTGCCTTTAGCGGTGGAACCGCGGATTTCGATAGCCGATGGTGTAGCGCAGGGGAACCATCGGAGGACTAAATCCGCGGCTACGCCGCTAAAGAAAGTTGCAAGATGACGAATGGAACGACGAAATTGTAGCAACGCAAATAGGCAACGTCGAAAGAACAGTTAGCCAATTGGGCGTTAGCCGAGGTTGTTTGATATAACAAGTAACTTGTGCGTGGGTGCTTATGCCCTACATCTGTTTATGCCCCCAGCGAGCTCGTCTAGCTGGTGAAGGAGTTTCGTAGAGCAATGATCGGCGGAGCGATCAACGACTATGGCGTGAACAGCTACAAATGCAGTATGCCGATTTGAACTTTTGATCACTACCGCGCCCGACGCCCGACAAAGCGTCTCCTTTCGACTAATTTCAAACGTTCAAATACCGCCCCGTCAAGCTAGCTGGCACGCGTGCGATTTCTTCCGGCGTGCCACAGGCGACGATCTCGCCCCCCCCTGCTCCACCGTCGGGCCCCAAATCGATCAGCCAATCACATGCGAGAATCACGTCCAGGTTGTGCTCAATCACGATCACTGTATTGCCGCGATCGACCAAGCCATTGAGCACGCCGATCAATCGCCGCACGTCTTCGAAGTGTAGGCCCGTGGTCGGTTCGTCCAGAAAGTAGATCGTCTTGCCGGTCTCGGGCCGGGCAAGCTCCGTGGCCAGTTTGATGCGCTGAGCTTCGCCGCCGCTGAGCGTATAGGAACTCTGCCCTAAGCACAGGTAGCCCAAGCCAACCTGGGACAAGCTGCTCAACAGTCGCTGTATCTTGCTGAAGTTCTCAAAGAACTCGAGCGCCTCGTCGACGCTCATATCGAGCACGTCGGCGATAGACTTGTCGCGATAGCGCACCTGCAGCGTCTGCCGGTTAAAGCGCGAACCATTGCAGACCGAGCAGGTGACGTACAGGTCCGGCAGAAAGTTCATCTCGATCTTCTCTTGCCCCTGCCCTTGGCACTGCGGACAGCGACCTGTGCCCGCATTGAAACTGAAGCGACTGGCAGAGTAGCCGCGTTGTTTGGAGGTCCGCGTATTGGCCCACACGGCGCGAATCAGATCAAACACACCACAGTAGGTGGAGGGCGTACTGCGCGGCGTGCGTCCGATCGGTTTTTGTGTAATTTCGATCAGTTTGTCGACTAGCTTGTGCCCGGACAAGGAACGGTAGGGACCGACGTGCGGAGGCTCTTGCCCCAGGAAGCGAGCTAGCGCGGGAACCAACGTTTGACCAATGAGCGAACTCTTGCCGCTGCCGCTAACCCCGGTAATGCCGACCAGAAGTCCTAGCGGGATTTCAAGCGAAACATCCTTCAAATTGTGCAGAGTAGCTCCGCGCAATCTGAGCAACTGCTTTTTCTGCGGCGGACGGCGCGGGCCGGGCTCAACCACACGTCGATCCCCGCGCAGGTAGGCGGCGGTTAGGCTGGTCGGATGCTGTATGACTTCATCAGGCGGCCCGGCAGCTACAATCTCACCACCTTGCTTGCCGGCCCCAGGACCGATGTCCACCAAGCAGTCGGCTTGGCGCATCATCGCCTCGTCGTGTTCGACCACGATGACCGTATTGCCCTGTTGCTGTAGATCTCGCAGCGAGGCGATCAAACGATCATTGTCGCGTTGATGCAAACCGATCGACGGTTCGTCCAGGATATAACACACGCCCACCAGTCCACTGCCGATGCAGGTCGCCAATCGCACGCGCTGCAATTCGCCGCCGCTGAGCGTATCTGCGCCGCGGGCCAATGACAGGTAGCCCACGCCTACCTTGACCAAAAATCGCAGGCGATGCAGCATCTCCGTAACGATCGGCGTGGCGATGGGCTTCTTATCGGCGGATACCGATAGCTGTTCGAACCAGTTCAATGAATCTTGGATCGACAGCCGGCAGATGTCGTAGATATTTTTATCCGCCAGATGCACAGCTAGAGCTTCAGGGCGCAGACGCGCTCCGCCACACTCCGCGCATGCCGCTCCCTCCGTGGCTTGGCCCTCGCAGGCTGGGCACGCTCCGTAGGGGCTGTTGAAACTAAAGGTCCGCGGTTCGATCTCCTCGAAACTGACACCACAATCTGGGCAAGCGTAGAGTGTGCTGAAGAACTCTTCGACCCATCGATTCTCCCCAGCGGCTTGGCTAGCTTCAGGGGTTAAGTAACTGACCGCAGCCAGGCCGTTAGCCAGTCGCAGAGCCAACC
>CAKQNH010000607.1 GCA_934255105.1 uncultured Pirellulaceae bacterium | reverse complement strand
TCATCGCCATCGTCCGCCATGTCGACGAACTTCGGTTCCAGGTCCATTCCACAAATTGGACAGTCGCCTGGTCCTATCTGCTCGATCTCCGGGTGCATCGGGCAAGTGTAGACCGCTCCTGAGTCCGACTTCAAATCGGTCGCGACGGTCGCTGAGCCAGCAGGCTTTCCGCCGCTGCAGCACGAGCCTTCTTCCTTCATCGCAACATCCTTGGCCGCGTCCTTCTCCGCTCTAGCAGCCAGCACACCGCTCGGATCTGCTTCAAATTTTCGTTGGCAACCCGCACTGCAGAAGAAATATGGCTTCTCATTGTGCTCGCTGCGAAGCGCTTCGCTGGGATTTACCGTCATTCCGCAGACCGGATCGGTGGCAGTGATATCTGTCGTGACCATAATTTTTCCTTCGTTGTCAATTTGGCAACCACTAGTATACCCCATAGTGGTATGCACGTTGCATTCCGCAATTCCGGCGGCAACTGGGCCGCAAGCTGACGCGACTTGTTTTCCGCACGATGCTAAGTGCACTGGGGGAAGGCAACCTTACACTTTGACGCATTGCGTGGGAGATTCTTCACGGCATTCCTGGAAAACCTGTAAAAACTCTGTTGTTTTCTGCAAATTCGTGGCGATTGCGCGAAGATTTCGCAAGCTGGTGCATCGAATAGTGCGGCTGTAAAAATTGGTCTAACTCAGTCGTTGATCGCTCCGCCGATCTGTCGCTCGGGTCTACGGTTAGTCGCTGAGCAGTCGTTCGGACGTCTCACGTATGTGTTGATGCTGCCGATTTACCATTCACGAAGAGCGACAGAAGAGCGATAGATCGGCGGAGCGATCAACGACTATCGCGTGAAGGGCTACAATGTTAACTCCCAATTGGACGTGTTGTCATGAATTGCTCTGATGTTTCGGACCGGCTTTCAGCAGTCTACGACGGCGAGCTGTCAGGCGCGGAGCGAGACGCCGTGGCAGAGCATTTGTCCGTCTGTGAGCGGTGTGCGGCCGAGTTTGCTGGGTTTGAATCGCTTTCTCGTGCGATCAGAGAGTCACCCATGCGGGCAGTGCCGCTAGGGATTTGGACAAGTATCGCGGCACAGCTTGCCCAAACCGGACCGGACGAGCCGGCGGTCGTGGTGCCCAAGCAACCGAGCCAAACTAAGCCATGGATTGCAGTTCGCGGATTGGCGCTGGCTGCTTCCATTTTGCTGCTGTTGGGCTCTGGAGTTTGGATATTGCAGCAATCTGGGATTTCGCACGGTGATCATGGTCATGAACACAGCGCGGAATTTGCGGTTACGATGGACAACTACTTGAAGATGCTAGCGACAGACCCCGACGGTGCGGAACAGTTCCTGTTGAATAGATACCACAGCGAGACCGTCGATCCGGAGCACGCGATGAAACTTGTAGGCTATCGCCCTGCGGTTGCCCAGGGGCTGCCAGAGGGCTACTCGCTAACGTCCACCAGCGTCTTGGAAATGCCGTGTTGCACCTGTGTCAAAGCGGTCTGCAAGCGGCAAGATGGCTCGACACTCGTGCTGTTTGAGCATGACGACGAGAAGGCGGAATGGTTCGGCAAGCGCCCGTCGAACATGGCCACGTGTGGGGACACCCAGTGTTGTCTGGTCGAACTTGACTCTAGTTTCGCAGCCACTTGGAAGCGGGGTTCTCGATCCGTGACCGCCGTGGGCGTTCGAGACGAAGCTGAGGTTAGCAAGCTGGTGAGTTGGTTGGATAAGAAGACGGACAAGATCTGAGTGCGCCGAGCGGGGCTCAAGCGACAGCGGAATGCGATGGACACACAACCAGTAAAGCAATGACATGCAGCGAATTAACGAGTTCTATCAGCGACATCGTACCAAACTCTGGATCGCCCAGGCCGTGGGGTTGTTGCTCATTGGTCTTCTCGCGGGGGTGTCCATGCGGGGCGGCTCCGCGCCATCAGACGCTGATGGACACGCTGCCCACGCACCGCAGAGTTCACTTGAGCAGCAGGCAGAGATTTGGACTTGCTCGATGCACCCGCAAATCAGGCGCGATGGTCCGGGAAGTTGTCCGCTGTGCGGCATGGATTTGGTCCCAGTCAAGAAATCGGCTGGCGGAGTCCGCACCATCTCCATTAGCGCTGACATCAAGAAGTTAATGAATGTCCAAACCGTTCCAGTCACCCGTCAGTACGTGACCGCCGACGTGCGCATGGTCGGCAAGGTTGACTACGACGAAACTCGCCTGGCCTACATCACCGCTTGGGTTTCCGGTCGCTTGGATCGTTTGTACGTCGATTTCACCGGCGTCGAAGTCAAGCAGGGCGACCACATGGTCTACATCTACAGCGAGGAGCTTTACACCGCACAGCAGGAGCTGATCGCGGCGCTCGAATCCAATGTCAGTCCATCGTCTTCGCGATTCATAACACCGATCGACTTGGCGGAGTCCGCCAGAGAGAAGCTGCGCTTGCTGGGCATTCAGGAAAAGCAGATACAGGAGATTGAACAGCGTGGCAAGCCAACTCAGCACATCACGATCTATTCACCGGTCGGCGGTATCGTCATCGAAAAACTGCGGCAGGAGGGGGATCGGGTTCGCACGGGTGATCGTATCTACACTGTGGCCGACTTAAGCCAGTTGTGGGTGCAGATGGATGCCTACGAATCGGACCTGGCTTGGCTGCGCTACGGGCAAGCGGTCGAGTTCACTACAGAGGCCTACCCAGGCGAGGTTTTCAGAGGCCGAGTGGCCTTCATCGACCCAGTTTTGAACAAGGACACGCGGACGGTGAAAGTGCGTGTGAACGTCTCGAACGAAGATGGTCGTCTGAAGCCCGAAATGTTTGTGCGGGCGGTGGTGCGCTCGAAGATCGCTTCCGGCGGGCGCGTGCTGGACGCCTCGTTGGCTGGCAAGTGGATCAGCCCCATGCACCCAGAGATCGTCAAGGATGAACCGGGGAACTGCGATGTGTGTGGGATGCCGTTGGTGCGCGCGGAGTCTCTTGGGTACGTCACTGCGGAACCCACGGATGCGGCCAAGCCGCTGGTGATTCCCGTATCGGCGGCCTTGCTAACGGGAACGCGAGCCATCGTTTACGTGCAAGTTCCCGATGCCGAAGAGCCAACCTACAATGGTCGCGAAATAGTGCTCGGTCCGCGCGCAGGCGACTATTATCTCGTCAATACGGGGCTCAAGGAAGGGGAATTGGTGGTGACCAATGGCAATTTCAAACTCGACAGCGCACTGCAGATCTCTGCCAAACCGTCGATGATGACACCTTATGGCGGAGGCGGCGGCGGCGGAGCGCACGATCATGGCAGCGATCACGGCAGCGAGGAGGTGGCTACGGGAACGGGCGGCGAGATGGCCGACCATCCGGCGATGTCGCTTCCCCCACAAGTAAACCAGCAAATGGTTGCGGTCCTCGATTCGGTGTACGCAATCGAGGCGGCGATCGAAGAGGCCGCGCTGAAAGAAATTCGCGAGGCTTTCGCTGCCTTGGGGCAGCAGGTCGCAGCGGTCGACGGGCATGCGTTGATGGACGATATGGCGGCGCAATGGGGCGAATTCGCAATGTTGCTACGAAATGACGCTGTCGAAGGTGAGCGTGTAAACTCGTTACAGGAGGCGGACCGTGTGGTATTGCTTGCTAGAGAGCATGCTCGGCGGTTGCAATCCATGTTCGGCATTTCCCATCCGACGCACGAAATACCCGTCGAAACGCTCGAGGTGCCCACGGCTTTCCGGCAGCAACTCGATCGACTCGTCTCCCCCTATTTGGCAACCAGCGAAGGGCTCGCGTCGGACGACTTGAGCGCCGCCACGAGGGGTGTCGACGAATTGCACC
>CAKQNH010000606.1 GCA_934255105.1 uncultured Pirellulaceae bacterium | reverse complement strand
AGTTTTGGGGCGGGCCATGATCCACTGGGTGCTCGACGCGCTCAATGCGGCGGGTATTCAACGCATTATCGTCGTAGTCGGATACCGTAGCGACGATGTTCGCAGCGAGCTCTCGGCTCGCAAGGGGGTCAGCTTTGCCGTACAGGCTCAGCAATTGGGGACTGGGCACGCCGTTGAGATGTGCCGCCCGCAGTTGCAAGCTCACGCTGGCCCATTGCTAGTGGTTGCAGGCGATTCACCGCTGATCCAGGCCAGTTCGCTCGTCAAAATCCTCAATCATTTCCGCAGCGGCGACTGGGACTGCCTCCTGGGGACACTGCTTAAGGACGATCCCACCGGGCTAGGTCGCATCGTCCGCACTTCCGGTGGGGAGTTCAGTCGGATTGTGGAGCACAAAGACGCCAGCCTGGCAGAGCGGACGATCAAGGAGGTTAACATGAGTACCTACTTGTTTAAAACTCCAGAACTGTTGTGGGCGCTCTCTAAGCTTGAGAATACCAACGCCCAAGGGGAGTTCTATCTAACCGACTGCCCGCAGATCCTCAAAGACAATGGGCGGAAAGTCGACGCACTGCCGGTGCTTGAGCCTTGCGAATCCCTCAGCATCAATACAATTGAAGAGCTGGCGATCGTGGAATCCAAAATGCGCGAGATGGGCTACGCTTAAAAAATGTTCGCCTTGGCCATGAGCGCATTGAGAGACCCTCCTGCTTGCGGGAGGGTCGCAGGAAATGCGAGCGGGGAAGGGCTCAGCGGCACGGTTGTTCCGCTTGGCGGCCCTATCGCTCGCGGACCAGCTTCGTCGGTGCCCGTCGCACTCTACGGGGGAGTGTCGGGTTGAACCGGGCCATGCACGCCGCGGCAAGGCACTAGCATCCGCTGGATGCCAACGCTACTTCAAATCGCCAACTAACTACATCGCTTATATAGATGCTTAATGCCCCGCACACCACTTACTTCCAGCGACCCAGCATGCGTGAACTGAAAATCTTGAGCGGCCGAGCCAACCCTGAATTGGCTCGCGACATCTGTGATTCGCTGCACTTGGAGCTGGGCTCGGTGTCGCTGGGCAAATTCCCCGACGGTGAGAACTACTGCAAAATCGACGACGACGTCCGAGGTCGCGACGTGTTTTTGATCCAGCCCACCTCCCCGCCCGTCAACGACCATCTGATGGAACTGCTGATCATGATCGACAGTTGCAAGCGGGCTAGCGCAGCGCGCGTCACCGCGGTCATTCCGTATTACGGATATGCGCGGCAGGATCGCAAGGACGAGGGGCGGGTGCCGATCACGGCCAAGCTCGTAGCCAACATGATCGCTCGAGCGGGCGCAGACCGCGTGCTGACCATGGATCTTCATGCGCCGCAGATTCAAGGCTTCTTCGATGTGCCGGTCGACCACTTGTATGCCGCCCCGGTGCTCAACAAGAACTTCGAGGACATGGGTTATGATCAAGATGAAATTGTGGTCGTCAGCCCAGACCAGGGAAGCATCAAGCGGGCCATCGGGCACTCCAAGAGGCTGGGTGGGCAACTGGCCATTGTCGATAAACGCCGCGACAATGCATTGGTGACCAAGCAAAAGAACATTATCGGTGCCTCGGTCGAAGGCAAGGTGTGCTTGATGTTCGACGACATGATCAGCACGGCCGGTTCCATCTGCGGGGCTGCCGAGTTGGTCCACCAGCATGGGGCCAGGGAAATTCATTTGGCTGCCACGCATGGCGTGCTATGCGGCCCCGCCATCGAGCGCATTCGCGCGGCACCCGTCAAGTCAGTCTGCGTAACCAACAGCATTCCACTGACTCCCGAGAAGCGACTCGACTCCATCAAAGTTGTCTCCGTTGCGCCGCTGTTGGCCGAAGCCATTCGCCGCATCCACCACGACCAGTCCATCAGCGCCATGTTTCCCCCGCCACCTCCCAATAACTAGGGTTTGTCCTAGTTAGCATGCTGGCTGGAGGCACCAAGCTTCAGTCCGCAGCGGAGTTCGTCAAGACTTTCGTGTTTGGGCGTCGGAGCACCGAAAGTCTCGGCGACCTCCGCTACGCAATGCATCGCAGCCTCGCCCCCGCTAGGGTTTGTCCTTGCGGAACACGGCTACGATGTCCTCGACGGGGACAACGAATAGCTGGTTATCCGGGTCGAAGTCGACTGGGATGGCATTCTTCGGGTGGAAGAGGATTTTGTCGTACTGCCGCAGCGGTACGTCTTCATTGTGGGCCACCTGCTGGCTAACCGTCACAATCCGGCCGGTGATAGTCGGGATTTCCGCCGCGTCTGGCAGGGCTATCCCCCCTTTGGTCTCGCGTTTGGGTTCGTCCTTGAGGACCAAAACGCGTCCGCCGATCGGTTCGATGTATTGCAAAGTCGCTTTTTTCGTAGCCATAACCGCCTGTCAAAACGATAACGATGTTGATGAGTATAAAATCCGACCTACTACAGCGACTAAGTGGGCTGTTTGCCCTTGAAAGAAGTCGAAGTTCTGAGATACTTGCCGCTTCGAAAAATAGCTCACAGCTATTTTACCGCCGTTTTAGTATATTTCGACCCCAGAAGACTACTGCTCCAGTGTTGGACAGACGAATTGTCAGGGATCGTTATTTTTAGTAGGTTCGTTCTTTAGTCAGGCCCATGGGATGAGTAGCGAAACACTCGAAGTCAAAAATCGTGAAGAACTGGGGACATTGGCAACGAACCGCCTGCGGAAAACTGGTTATGTCCCAGCCAATCTGTATGGCCACGGTAAGCCCAATGTCAACTTGGCGATTCGCGCGGACGCCATCCACGCGATCATCCATCACGGTACCAAACTGCTGTCGCTGACCGGTGACCTAAGCGACACTGTATTTCTCCGCGAGGTGCAGTGGGATGCGTTTGGCATCGATGTAATGCACGTCGACTTGACCCGTGTGACGCGCTCCGAACTGGTGGAGGTGTCGCTGCCGATTGAACTGCACGGCCAGGCTCCCGGCTTGAGCGAAGGTGGGCAACTGAGCGTTGAGAATCACGAACTGCTCATTCGCTGCCCCGCCTCCAGCATTCCCGAACACTTGATCGTCAGTGTGGCCGGCCTGCATATGGGACAAGCCATCCACGCCAGTGACGTCAAGCTGCCCGACGGTGCCTCCATGATTACGTCAGCAACTGAGGTTGTCGTGCAAGTGGTCAAGCCAGCGGGCATGGCGGAGGATGATGATAGCGGTCAAACGATCGAACCCGAAGTGATCGGCAAGAAAGAGGACGAGGACGGCGCTGGAGACTAATTGCCAGGCAACGCCACACCGTGCTGCTGCAGTTTGGGGACAGCCCGTCGTTGACTACTGATGGATCAAAACTGAAAATAGCCGTTGGGCTAGGTAATCCGGGTGCAAAATACGCCGGAACCAGACATAATGTCGGCTTCGATGTGCTCGACCAAGTCTGCCGCTCCTACCCAGCGGCCACCATGCGAGCTAAATTTGAAGGACAATTGACAACGGTCACCGTGGCCGATACCACCTTAATGTTGGTTTGGCCACTGACTTACATGAACGAAAGTGGACGATGCGTGAAATCCGTCGCCCAGTTTTACAAAGTCGACCCAGTTCACGATATACTGGTCATCTGCGATGACCTGAGTCTACCGCTGGGTAAGCTACGGATGCGTAGCCAGGGCTCCGCCGGCGGACAGAAGGGACTCAACCACATACTGCAAGTCTTTGGAACTCAACAGATTCCACGCTTGCGGATCGGTATTGACCCAGCACCTCCCCAGTGGGAAACAGCCGACTACGTGCTGGGTCGCTTCCGCAGTGACGAAAAACCTGTGATCGAGCAAGCTATCCACGA
>CAKQNH010000605.1 GCA_934255105.1 uncultured Pirellulaceae bacterium | reverse complement strand
GTCCGCACCGATTCGTTCATGTCCAGTACAAGCACGCCGCGCGAGTCGAGCGGTAGCGTGTTCCACCACTGGGGATTCTCCGCCGTATTGGTCCGCCCGTTGGCTTCCCACAGCGGATAGCCCTTTTTGCCGTCGACCATCCGCATGTAGCGATTGGACTGCGGGTCGTCCTCGGGCATCGGTGGTCGGTCGGGGTTGAACGGGTCAAACATCCGGCTGCGCGGATCGACCTCGATGCGATACGGGGCCGCTACGGCTTCGCAGCTCTCGGCAACTTTTTGGTCGAGCAGATAGTAGGCTTCGGCGTCCACCTTGGCTCGGTATTTTTGCCTCGTGCAGCCCTGGCTGAAGATACCCGTCGACACTGCGGTCACCAGAGCCAGCCCCCGCAAAGCGCGGCGGAATTGGCGGGCCAGGGGTGTCTTGGCAGGAGCTTGTGGGGAGGGTCGTTGCATAGTGCCGCTCGCGTGGGAACATAGTCGTAAAGTCGCTTATCTCTGGATTCGGCCTGTAGGGGCTGTATGCTTGATAGCGAATGTGTTGATCGCACCAATCATCCTGCCTGACGCATTTGTGCCATTTTGCCTGTATTGACAACACAAGGTGCGCGGAGTAAACCACCCTGCTGGCGGGTTTAATGGCTCGTTCTACAGAAAACAGAGGCGAAATCGTTAACATCCCGCCACTTCAGCAACTAAACTGAGTTACCGCCGTGTCCGGCATTTAGCTTATCTGCACCTCCTGATCAGGAATTGAAACTGCCATGGGTTTGGGTGGAATCCTTATTCTATTGCTGTTATTAGTCTCACTGATCGTATTCATATACGTATTAGTCGTGAGCGCCCGTGGCTGGGGATGGCTGCATTCGATTCTGTTGAGCTTCTTGTTCATCGAGTGTTGGGTGCTGATCGTATTTTCTGCGGGGGTGCATTACCGCCGCGTGAATGCGACTGAAGAAGCGGCCAAGAACCGCGAGGCTGCCGAGAAGGCAGTAGCGCTGACGCAAACATTGCTGTGGGGCACTTTCAATACGGCCACCACCCCGGAGGACGTTGACGCGGTTGTACCTGCTCAAGGCATGTTGCGACGCTTGACCGCCGACCGAGGGCGAGTGTGGCGGCAATTGAACTTGGTGCAAGCGGCACCTGGTTCCTATCAGTTGGAGTTCCCCGTACCGGAAGCTCCCGCCAACGATGCGGCCGACCCGTTGGGTGAAGAACCGCCGGCGGCGAATCAAGCCGCACCAGCGGCCCAGTCGAGCGAGAGTCTGCCGGCCAATACAGTGGTTTATGCTTTTGCCGAGCAGGTCGATGACGAAGGTCGCCACATTCCCAACTATTACTTGGGAGAGTTTGTAGTCAAGCAGAGCCAAGCGGGCCAAGTAACGCTGCAGCCCACGATGCAATTATTCCCCGGTCAGCAGCAGCGCATCGATGGTGGAACGGCGACGAGCTGGACTCTGTATGAGTTGCTGCCGCTCGACAGCCACGATGTTTTTGTGCTGCCCGGTTCGAAGCCGTCGGACGAAGAGATTTTTGGGACGGTGGACGAAGAGTTGGTTCGAGCCATGTTTGCCGACGTTCCCACCGAAAACAATCAGCAACAGGAATTGATCGATTCCTATCTCCGCGATGGCAAACGGGCTGAAGAGAGCGACCCAGCGGAAGATGTGTGGGTCCAGGTGAACGTGCTCAAGGATTATCCACTGGACGTTGATAGCCAGGAGATCGCCAACGCTACTGCGCGTGGCTTCTTCGATGCCTCGGGGCGCAGTATCGACCTGCGACTGAAACGCGGCGAAGATGGTGTGGTCACACTGACCCCCGATATGAAGGGTGAGCGAATTATTTTGAAGGAAGAGGTAGCGACTCCACTGATCAATAGCGGCGTGTTGGAATTGGTGCAGCGAGTATACGTGCGCCCCTTGGTCGATTATGAAGAGGCCTTTTCGCACCACATGCTCCGCGAGCACGAAGTAATGCAGGGGATTGAGCTGGCTAAACGCGATCAACGCGAACTGGAGAAGGCCAACCAGTTGGCTCAGGAGATGATCAGCTTTCGGCAGGCCGAATCGCAGGAGATCAGTAGCGACTTGGGCAATTACCAGCGCGAAGTAAAGATTTTGCAAGACGCGGTGGCGCGGGCGACGAGCGAATTTGCTAGTCTACGAGCCGAGATTCAGCGACTGTATCAGAGCGTGCAGGCTCGTCATGCGGCCTTGATGCGACCCTCTGTGGTAGAGTCTGCAGAGACGGTTTCCTTGGGGAATTAGCTGTCGCAGCGAATTTTGAAGTTTGGTAGAATGTCCGGCTTAATCTGAAGATAACCTCCAGAAAGCAGCGGATTCATGCCTGTCGACCAATATTCGCCTTGCCCGTGCGGCAGCGGCAAGAAGATGAAGTTCTGCAAGTGCGTAGAACAGCCCCAAGACTATGAGAAACTGGTTCGCTTGATCGAAGGTGGGCAAGAGCTAGCCGCCATGGATCGCATCAATCAGATGCTCGCCAAAACTCCCAATACAGCATGGCTGCTGGCCCTCAAGGGGGAACTGGCGCTGGGCATGCAGGAGTTCGATGTATTCAAGGAGACCGCCAATCGGTTCTTGAAGCTCAAGCCCGACAATCCGCTAGCTCTTATTATGAAGTCGCTGGCATCCTCACTGGAGGAGGAACCGGTCGAGAACGCCGCCCAATATCTGCTAGGCGGGCTGGCCGAATCCCGCGAATCTCTCCCCGCTATGACCTTGGTTGCCCTGCAGCTATTGTTGCAATCATTGGCGCGGTCGGACAAGTTGTCGCTGGCCGGATACTGGGCTGACCTGCAGCAAACGCTCCAACGCGATCAAACCCCCGCCGAAGCTTCGGTGCTGCAGGATCAATCCATCAACTTGATCACCAAAGTGCCTGCCCGTCTGATCGATGGTCCACCCGGCGCACCTTGGAAAGAACGCTTGGCCGAGGTCGTCTCGCTCACACGCATCTTTAGCTTTGCACAAGCGGAGACCAAGCTGCGTTCGATCTTGCGCGATTTCCCCGACCAACCGGGACCGCTGAGCCACTTGCTGCGCGCTCAAATGGCGCAACTCAATCAGAGTGGTGCCCACGCGACGGCCGTCAAGCTATCTGAGCATCTAGAGCTGACTGCCGAGGATCGGGCCTATTACACCGCTTTGGCCTTTGAACTTGAAGACCAACACAATTCGCTGCTGACTGAGAGCATCCTGCATTATGCGGAGATCGATTCGATCGAACGGGTGATGGAAGCGCTTGTCAAGCAGGCGAACGTTGACCCGCTGATGGGTGAATCGTTTGCTGAACTCCAGCAGTTTTATGCAACGTTGGTCCAAGACGAAGTGCCTGCCCGAGGGATCTACCAAGTCTACGATGCTCCTCTCAAAGCGGACGAAGTCGTCAGCCAGCCGGAAGGTTCATCCGCAGATAGCAGCCCTGCAGCCAAGAGGATCGCGACCAGCGTTGGCACCATCGTGCTATTTGCCAAGCAGACAGACAAGCCAGCTCGCTGCTTGTTTATCAGCACGCGTTTCCCACGCTATCAAAGCAAGGTGGACGAAACGCTTGAACTGCTACAACTGGGGACGCAGCTCGAATTGGAAGAAAACCCGTTCGAGAGGTCTTACATCGAATTCCTGCAGCGCCCGAAAATGACGGTGGCACCCGCCGATCGCCTGACCATCGAGCAAGACGGCGCGCTGTTCGCCGACGAATTCCTTGATCTGCCACTTCCGCTGTTTGGCGGTGCGACTCCTCGCGAAGCGGCCCAGCAAGAGCCATTCCGTGGGAAGTTGGCGGGCCTGTTATGCCATTTGGAAGGGGAGC
>CAKQNH010000604.1 GCA_934255105.1 uncultured Pirellulaceae bacterium | reverse complement strand
GGTCGTCATCGTGGATCGACTGCGGACCCTCAGCGGTCGCCTGCGAGATCTGCGTGAACACATTGCTAGATTTCAGCAAAGTAGCCGTGCAGTAGGTATCTCGTTGCCGAGCAGCGATGTCTTGCACGCTCGGGCCGAGGACTGTGCCGAGCAGGAGCGGCAACAATACGCTGGCCAAGACTTTCATCTGATCCTCGTAGCGACGCCGGGGAGAATCAGCGATCACTCCCGGCAGCCCACGCTGCTGATGTACACGCAGGCGATTGCTTGGCAGCGCTTGGTCCACTGGTATCGCTCGGGGCAAACGCTGGTCACATCCACTCATCGCAATGTGCCGCAGGCGTGTTGGTCGCTCAAGATAAAAACGCGTTCGCGATTGCATTACTATCTGGCCGATCAGGAAGCGATCTCGAGCAGCAATGATCCGTATGCGGCCGGACTGTTGTTAAACGATGCAGACTTTTTGACTGAGACATCGTCGGCTAATGTGCTGCTGATCGAGGACCAGCGATTGATCTCGCCACGCCGGGCGACCATCCTGGATGGCGTCAGCCTAGGCCGCACGCTCCGACTGGCTGAAGAGTGTAATATAAGCGTCGGTTTTGAAGATATTAGCCTGCAGCGTGCAAAGCGGGCCGATGCGATTTTACTTTGCGGTTCCACCGGTTGCATTTGGCCCGCCGCTCGGCTGGACGACCGAGCGTACACGGTGGATCGTCTCCCTGCGGTGGCCGAGCGATTAATCGCTGCATGGAAACGCGATGTAGAGCTTGACTTCGTTGCGCAAGCTTTGGCTTTTGAGAGTGGCTCGACGCGTCGCCTTCGGAGTTGGTGAGGCGCGGGCGATGCGGAGCGTCGAGCCACATTGTAGGAGAGTTAGCGAGGCGCTGACGACGCGGGGGGCGCAGGCGACAGCCCGCGCAAGCGACGTGGCGTGCAGTCTGTTTTCCCGCGATAGATGGCGCGGTAGAGCACGTGTGGAAGAATCACTGCTGCCGTGAGTAGATTGCGAAGCACTTGCCCGAGTGGTCTGGTGGGCTGGGCGGGGGCAGAGTGTAAATCGTCTGTCCCATGTGGCCAGTGCGACAGCCGTTCGGCCATTTTTGCGATCCAGGCTGCTCCGTGAGGGTAGCCATAGAGCCCCTTGACCAACTCCGGCGGCAGTTGCTGAGCTCCCACGTGAGCTCCCACTAGACCGCCTACGATGGCCGCTACCGAGTCGGTGTCTCCACCGAGCATCACCGCAGATGTAACGGCCCGCCGAAAGTCGTTGGGGCTGCGCAGCCAGCAATAGGTTGCCATGACCGTCGTCGGGACAATGTAGCCGCTGATTTGATTATCCCAACCGAAGTGCCGAGCCACGCTGCTGGGACTGCGCCGCTGCTGGAGAAAGCCACGCAGCTCATGCAGTTTGTCTCGGATTTCCGGAAGTGAGCTAGCGGCGACAGCGATTTCCAGAGCGGCCGTCGGGTCGAACTGCGCAGGTTTACAGGTCGCCGCGTGGTCAGCCAGGGCTGCCAACACTTGACAACCGTCTGTGGCCAGCGGATGAGTGTGCGTGAGTTTGGTGGATTCAGCCACCCAGCGGCTGAGCCGATATCCGGTGCCGTGCAGGGCCAGCGCACTGATCAGCGCCCGCGTAGCGGCTCCATTGCCGGCTGAATTGACTCCGCTTGGAAGCCCCAGCCCAGCCAGCCAACTCTTGGCAGCGGCCAGCAAAGTGGCTCGTCCCGCTCCCACGGGAAAGCTCAGCAAGTACCAACTCAATCGCTTCTGGAATATTCGCTGAAAGGACTTCTCGTCGCTCCGCGATCTGAGCAGCGCTTGCGCAGTCAGCAACATCAACTGCGTATCGTCGCTACAGATTCCAAGTTGGCTCAGAAGCTGATACCGCAGTGGGCCGCGGCCAAACATTCTCAGACTTAAACGGCGACAAAGATTTTCGCGCGGCAGTCCCAAGGCGTCGCCAATGGCGACGCCCAGCATCAAGCCGTGAATATGTTCTCTGCGCAGAAATGTCGAATGCATGCAGGGTCAGCATTGGGTTAGGTTTCTCCGTGCTTACACACGAAAGCCATCGCAAACGAGCTTAACGAACCCGGCAATCAAAACTAATGACGCCCCCTTGAGTTGGTTCAATTGGCTCTTCGATCTCCCAGCGAAGCACCATCGAGCCGACCTCGTTCGGTTCGGCGGAGAAACGAACTCCGACGCTGCACTGCTGGCTCCCCTGAATATAGTTCAACCGTGGGGAAAGGCTATCCATTATGACCGCGTTTCCCAGTGGTTTCACACCCGCATTATCGAAGCGGATCGTGAAACTAACGATATCGCCGGAATTAGCGATTGTATGACTGGCAGCTTTGAAAATTCGCATCGTACAACCGTCGGGCAACTCATACACAAACAGATCCTGGGCGGCCTGGGTGTCCTTGAGCAAAATCGCCGCCTGGTTGGAGACTTCCACCTCCAACGATTCTGGATTGACCCAAGCCTGTGCGTTTTGGATGAATTCTCGGACATCGACCAATTCCTGAATGGTGATCAGGCCGGTGCGCGTCGGATCCACCAATTCAAATGGCACACGAGCAGCGCTCATGCGGTACAGTGGTAAGACCTGCTCCATCGGTGGTGCCACATAGTTCTCTTGAAATGCATCGATCAGGCCAACTTGTTGCTCGCCCTGCGGTGCGACCGGCTGAACCATGGTGCCGGCCAAGTTCTGCTCGTCGAAGCGTTCGACGCTCACCGGTGCCAGGATGCGTTCCGTTCCCATGGCGCGCGTGGCTAATTGCAGTCCGGACACTTGCCGCACCGCTCCGAAACGCGGCGCGTAAATGGGCACGCGATTGGATGGCTGCACGCATACGCTCCCCGCGAGTGTCTCATAGTAAATGACCGTGTCGGTCGGATCGACCCCGGCAGTAGTCCAATCCTGTTTGATAATTACTGTGGGCTGCTGATCGCCACCATCGAAAATGTACTCTTGGGCGTTGCGATAGGGAGCTGCCGAATCGCCGCCACTGGAAATGGTCGCACAGGCATTGCAGTCTGCACCAACCTCGCAAATTTGCCCGGCGTCTGCCGCAGCTCTCGGAGTCCGGAAAGCGGCGGCTACGACAGGCGCAACTGCCATTGCCGCATTGTCTGCGTAAACGCCGTTTGAGGATGTGTTGCTTGCGTTAGTGACGAGCGGATGGTTTGCGTCGCGATCGTTTGTGGAATGAGGGCTGGCGGATTGAAGGCTGGCGGGCAAAATGCTTTGGGGTGTGTAGATCGCAGGCAAATTTGGGGTGGGGACACTCTGGGGCGCAGGAGTAGACTGTCCCAAGGAAGCACTGCCGGGAAGACCTCCCAGCGTGCCGCAGCCGACGAGCGTAGCTAAAGGAGCGATCAGCGACGCGGCCAGCAGGCTGGTCAAGTATTTTTTCCAAGCACGTCGATTGTGCATGTGGGGGCAGGGCGACGGATGAGCGTAGCTGCCAGAGCGTTGGCTTGGGTCAACTTGCGCAAATTCATTCGGTTGCACGGTGCTCGATCCTCTTTGCGGACTTGTTAGTGGGCCGCACTCTTGCTGTGCGACTATCTTCCAGTCTTCTAGTCTTGGGCGTTGTGGCAGGGATTGCTGGACTACCACTGCGGCGGCAATCTGGGGCTATCTTCTGCCGGGGGCTCCGAGCGTGGTTTTTCCGTCGCTGGGCTAGCCACCGTCTCGGGCCACTGGCCCGATTCGACCAGCGATTGGCGATCGGGGGCGGTGATCAATGGCACCCAGGGGGGGCAACCATAAAGGAACTCCGTCAAGTCGCCATCTGGATTGAGTGGGACCCGCGATCCAATG
>CAKQNH010000603.1 GCA_934255105.1 uncultured Pirellulaceae bacterium | reverse complement strand
TGGTCGAAAGGTTTGAAATCGGTCGTGGTTTGGCGGTGCCAATCGACGGCGAGCCGGAGCAGAGGGTCGATGTCAAAGATGTTTCGCAAGTGGCGATTTTGGGCGATGACTACATCGGTATGCGCCCCACGTTGCTGGTCTCCGAAGGGGATCGAGTCGAGCTGGGGCAACCGATCTTCTCCGACAAAAAAACAGAGGGAGTGATCTACACCGCGCCTGCGGGCGGTGTGGTGCAGTCGATCAACCGTGGTGAAAAGCGGCGTTTTCTGTCGTTGGTGATCGACAAGGATGGCAGTCAAGAGAGCCGCTCCTTCGCAGCCCACGACCTTGGGCAAATAGGTGGCTTGGAGCGAACAGCGGTCGTTGAGCAATTGACCGCCTCGGGGCTCTGGACCGCTTTGCGCACGCGCCCCTACAGCAAAGTTCCATCGCCCGCCTCGGTGCCGCAAGCCATCTTTGTCAATGCAATGGACAGCAATCCACTGGCTGCAGATCCCAGCCCGATTGTGGCTGAGAACTCAGAGGACTTCAAAGCCGGGCTGGATGTTTTGGCGCGGTTGACTGAAGGGACCGTATATGTCTGCCGCGCGCCCAAGTCGAACGTGCCTGGCGAGACGCAGCGCAAGGTGAGTGTGGCCGAGTTCGACGGCCCGCATCCGGCCGGTTTGTCGGGCACACACATGCATTTTCTCAAGCCGGCAGCCCCTGGGCGAGTGAACTGGTATCTAAATTACCAGGATGCGATTGCTATCGGCCGCTTGTTTCTCTCAGGGCGAATCGATCCTGTGCGGATCATATCGCTGGCTGGGCCAGTGGTGAACAAGCCGCGTTTGATTCGCACGCAACTCGGTGCTTCTCTGGCTGAATTGGTGGCTGGTGAACTGCAAGCTAGTGGACCGCATGGCGGCAACAATCGCGTGGTCTCCGGTTCGGTGTTATGTGGTCGAACACAGAGGGACGCGACGGGATACTTGGGGCGTTACCATCTGCAGATTTCTTGTCTGGAGGAGGGAACGCAGCGCGAGTTTCTGGGCTGGCAGATGCCCGGCTTTGACAAGTTCTCGGTAACGCGCGCGTTTGCATCAGCTTGGGCGGGTGCTAAGAAACTGCCGCTGACGACCAGTCTGGGTGGCAGCGAGCGAGCCATGGTTCCTATCGGTAGCTACGAAAAAGTGATGCCGCTGGATGTGCTCCCCACCCTACTGTTGCGTTCGTTGATCTCGCGCGACACCGCGTCGGCCCAGCAGATGGGCTGTCTGGAGCTGGACGAAGAAGATCTAGGCTTATGTACATTCGTTTGCCCCGGCAAATACGAATACGGCGAAATACTGCGAGACAATTTGCTCATGATTGAGAAAGAAGGTTAGTGTTTCGATGAAGTTTTTGCGCGATATGCTCGATAAGATCCACCCGCTGTTTGACAAGGGTGGCAAGTTCGAGAGGTTTTATCCTCTATACGAAGCTCAGGACACGTTCCTGTTTACCCCAGGCCATGTGGCCAAGGGGCTGACTCACATCCGCGATGCGATCGATCTCAAGCGGATGATGAC
This sequence comes from uncultured Pirellulaceae bacterium, assembly GCA_934255105.1. Classification (GTDB taxonomy): domain Bacteria; phylum Planctomycetota; class Planctomycetia; order Pirellulales; family Pirellulaceae; genus Aureliella. The sequence goes on along the minus strand of CAKQNH010000603.1, from coordinate 2,294 downwards.
CATGGTGGTCGTGTCGCTGATCCCGTGCGTGCTGATGTCCTTTTGGAATACAGGCTATCAAGCCAACTTGGCCATCTCTCGCATCCTCGATGCGGGGCTGGAGCCTGCCTTCGATTGGCACCAAACCATTCACGCCATGCTCGGTTTAGCGCATGATCCGAACAGCTTTCTCGACAACTTTGTCTATGGCATGATCTATTTCCTGCCGGTTTACATCGTCTGTATGGCTGCGGGTGGGATCTGCGAAGTGATCTTTAGTACCGTTCGCGGCCACGAAATCAACGAAGGCTTTCTGGTAACAGGCCTGCTGTTTCCATTGACCCTGCCACCAGATATCCCGCTCTGGCAGGTGGCGATCGGCATCATGTTTGGCGTGGTCATTGGAAAAGAGATTTTTGGCGGAACCGGTCGCAACTTCCTCAACCCAGCCCTGACGGCACGAGCGTTTTTGTACTTTGCCTATGCAGGGCAGATCAGCGGTGACCGCGTGTGGACTGCCGCGAGTTACATTGACGGCGACAAAGTGGACGGTTTTTCAGGAGCGACAGCCCTGGGGCAGTTGGGCCAGCTAAAGATGGCCGATATGGCTCATTACAATGGGCCGATCGAATCCCTGCAGCACATTGTCACCACCGGCGGCCAAGAGATGGCGGTGTCGTGGTGGGGCGCGTTTCTGGGGACGATTCCCGGTTCGATGGGCGAGACCAGCGTGGTAGCCTGTTTGATCGGGGCAGTCATTTTGATCGCTACTGGGATTGGTTCGTGGCGAATTATGGCAGGCGTATGTGTGGGGGCCTTGGCCTTCTCATCGCTGTTGTACGTCGTCGGCAGCGACACCAATCCAATGTTCCAAGTTCCACCGTGGTGGCATTTGGTGCTGGGCGGTTTTGCTTTCGGTACCGTCTTCATGGCGACCGACCCGGTGAGCGCGTCGATGACCGAAACGGGCAAATGGTATTACGGAGCTTTGATTGGGGCGATGACGATCCTTATTCGGGCGATCAACCCAGCCTTCCCAGAGGGGATCATGTTGGCCATTTTATTCGGCAATGTGTTCGCTCCACTGATCGATTATTTCGTGGTTCAAGCCAACATCAAACGGAGGGCAGCCCGCTATGCCACCTAAAGATTCTATCGCCAATACGCTGATCGTATCGTTGACGCTGTGCATCGTCTGCTCGCTGCTGGTCAGCGGTGCCGCCGTGGCCCTCAAGCCGCGACAAGAGAAGAACAAAGAGCTCGATCGCCAGAAGAATATTGTGGCTGCTGCCGGCTTGGGCGACCCCAGGAAAATGAGCGCCAAAGAATTGGGAGAGTTGTTCGACAAACGCGTCAAGCGCGTGTTAGTCGACTTGGACAGCGGCAAAGTGGTCGAGGAGACAGACCCAGCCTTTGATCCACGCAAAGCCGCCAAGGATGACAACCTCAACGAGGCGATCGAGAGCCAGTTTGACATTGGCATCGCCAAACGCGAGAAGCAGACTTGGGTTTACCAAGTGCTCGATGAGGCTGGCCAAGTCGAAGAGGTTGTATTGCCGATCTACGGCATGGGGCTCTGGTCTCGGTTGTATGGCTATGTAGCTGTCGACAAAGACATCCGCACCATCAAGGGCTTGACCTACTACGAACACGGCGAGACACCCGGATTGGGCGGAGAGGTTGAGAATCCTGCCTGGAAGTCCAAGTGGGTCGGCAAGCAAATTTGGAAAGAGGGTGCACCTCGCTTGGACGAGAATTTAATGGTTGGCGTAGCCAAAGGTGCGCCCACCGCCGAAAAGGCAGATTACATGGTCGATGGCCTCTCCGGGGCTACGATCACCAGTCGCGGTGTTGATTCAATGCTCAAGTATTGGTTCAGCGACGATGGCTTTGGACCCTACTTGAAAAGCTTGGTCTCTAAAACAGAAGGAGCCGCCGATGGCAGCCCCAACAGCTAAAGACGTATTGCTCAAGCCGATCTTCGACAATAATCCGATCGGTTTGCAGATCCTAGGTATATGTTCCGCGTTAGCCGTCACGACGCAGATGGGCACGGCCGTGGTGATGAGTATCGCCGTGACTTTGGTGACAGCCTGTTCGAGCGCCGCCGTGAGCATGATTCGGCATCGCATACCCAGCAGTATTCGCATCATTGTGCAGATGGTGGTTATCGCTTCGTTGGTGATTTTGGTCGACCAGTTGCTCAAAGCATATTTGTTCGATATCAGCAAGCAGCTTAGCGTGTTTGTAGGGTTGATCATCACCAACTGTATCGTGATGGGGCGGGCCGAGGGCTTCGCTATGAAGAATTCGCC
>CAKQNH010000602.1 GCA_934255105.1 uncultured Pirellulaceae bacterium | reverse complement strand
GCCCCTACTTGTATGACATCGATGGCAATCGGCTGATCGACTACATCGGATCATGGGGGCCGATGATCCTGGGGCACGCACATCCCGTCGTGGTTGAGGCGATCGTAAGAGCTGCCGAGCGAGGGACCAGTTTCGGCGCACCGACGGAGGCTGAATCGGAGCTGGCTCAACTGATTATGCAGTGCGTCCCAAGCGTTGAAAAACTGCGGTTGGTCAACAGTGGTACGGAAGCCACAATGAGTGCCATACGCCTAGCACGCGGCGCGACGGGCCGCGATAAGATCATCAAATTTGCAGGCAACTACCATGGCCACGTCGATAGCCTGCTGGTCAGCGCGGGGAGCGCGGCAGCCAGCTTGGGAGTCCCCGATTCGCCCGGTGTAACTATCGGCACCAGTCGCGACACCATCGTATTGGAATACAACGATGTGACCGCTCTGCGGCAAGCCTTTGCCGAATTGGGGGATCAACTGGCGGCGATTATTTTGGAGCCGGTCGTGGGCAACATGGGCTGTGTTCCGCCACGCCCCGAGTTTCTGCAAGCAGCCCGCGAGCTATGCACCGACCACGGCACCGTGCTAATTATCGACGAAGTCATGACTGGCTTCCGCGTGGCCTTGGGAGGCGCTCAAGAACGTTTTGGCGTCAAAGCAGATTTGACCACGATGGGGAAGATCGTCGGTGGCGGTTTGCCTCTAGGCGTCTACGGCGGGCGAGCTGACTTGATGGACCAGATCATGCCGGCCGGTCGAGTCTATCAGGCTGGTACGCTGAGTGGCAATCCGCTGGCTACCGCCGCGGGAATCGCCACACTGAAACTGCTGCGCGAGAATCCACCCTACGATAAGTTGGAAGCGCTTGGGAAACGGCTCGCCGATGGTCTTGCCCATGCTGCCCAGCGAGCGGGAATCGCGCATCAAGTTCAGCGCGTGGGAAGTATGCTGACGCTCTTTTTCTGCGATGCGCCCGTATATGGTTGGCTGCAAGCAGACACTGCGGATCGAGCCGCTTACAGCCGCTACTTCTGGGGATTGATCGGGCGCGGAGTGTACATGCCGTGCAGCCAGTTCGAAGCCCTGTTTATTTCAGCTACACACACGCCCGAGCTGATCGATGAAACGATCGAAGCGGCGACAGCGGTGTTGGCTAACGGTCCCTCAAGCAATAAGTGATTTCGAAATGCGACTCGATGGTAGAACAGCCCTAATTACTGGTGGTACGCAAGGAGTGGGGGCGGCCATTGCCCTGGCCCTGTCCGCAGCCGGCTGTGATGTGATCCTGCACGGCCTGCGCGAAGACGACCTGAGCCACCAGACTCGCGATGCTTGCCGCCAGCACGGCGTGCGCGCAGAGCTTGTTTTTGCGGATTTGTCCGGGCCTACACCGCTGGCTATTGCCAATCTGCTCGAACAGGTCGACCGGTTTTCGAATCAGGTGAGCCTGCTGGTTAACAACGCGGGAACCTATGCGGAAGAACCCTTTTTGGAAATGACATTTGAGAGCTTCGAGCGCACGATGCAGTTGAATGTCTACGCCGGTTTCTTCCTGACACAGGCCTATGCTCGGCGGTGGGTCGCGCAGCAGGTTGCCGGCCGCGTCCTTTTCACTGGCTCGATCAATGGCGAGCTGGCGGAGATGAACCACACCGCCTATGACACGAGCAAGGGGGCCGTGCGGACGATGGTTCGCAGCCTGTGCGTAACCCTGGCTCCGCTCGGCATACGAGTCAATTCTATGGCACCAGGCTTGGTGGTGACGCCCTTGACGGCCACGGCTGTCGAGCCAGATAGCGAGGCGCGGCGGTGGATGGAATGGCACACGCCCAGCGGCCGAGTCCCCGGCCCCGAAGTCTGTGGCGGGGCCGCGCTATTTCTGCTCAGCGATCAGGCGGAACACGTACACGGTCAAACGTTGCTGGTCGACGGTGGCATGAGTGTCTGGCAACAACCAGACATCCCGCCCGAATTGCGCGGCAAATTACTCTAATTACTTCTCAAGCGCTTCGCGAATGAATCCGGGGCGGTCGGTGGTGATACCGACGGCTCCCAACTTCTGAAAGTAACGCGCTTCATCGGCATCATCAATGGTCCACACGTGGAACTCTTTCATGCCGCCCTGCTTGAGTTCGCTGATGAAGTCCTCAGTCACGACCTCCATTTTCCCCTGAGTCCCCAAACCATCAGCCTTGCAATCGGCCAGCGTCTTGACCAGCGTATCCAGCGACGGTGTCCACTGGCCGCTCTTTTTATCCTGCTTGTAGCTGACCAACCAGTGCGCGCGCACATCGGGTAGTAGCTCCTTGCACTTGGCCACAGCTTCGCTGTCAAACGCAATGATCAAACATTGTTTGCGGCTGAGGTTTGATTTCTCCAACTCTTTAACCAACAGCGGAACGATCTCGGGGCCCGCCTTGAGTTCGATCACAAAGGTTTTGTCGCTGGGAATAGCGGCTGCCACTTCAGCGAATGTTGGAATCGGCTCACCCTTGAACTGCTCCCCTTTCCAACTGCCGTACTCGAGCTTCTTCAGCTCTGCTAAGGTGCTATCGTTGACGACCAGTTTCTTTCCTCCGGTGCGTTTCGTGTCCTTGTCGTGAATGCAGACAAGCTGCTGATCGGCGGTAATATAGAAGTCTCCCTCGACCCCATCGGCATTCTGCCGCCAGGCTTCCTTAAAGGATGCGATCGTATTTTCAGGTGCGTCGTACGATGCGCCGCGATGCCCGACGATGATTTGAGCATGTCCCATAGGTACCGCCAGGAAGCCTACCACGGCTGAAAATAAACCAGCTAAAACTACACGATGCATTGTCACGCTATCCCAGATGAAGTTACGGAAGTTTTTGAGTGCTCGCAGCGAGGCGAAGCTAGGCCGGACTGTTCCAACCACAGCGTAACATTATAACCCGATGGCCCATCGCTTGCAGACGGCGTAGCGCGCATTAGTAGTCCACCCACGTATTAGTGGCGTTATAAGCGAACCACGTATTAACGGCGAAGCACGCATTAGTGGCGTAGCCACGGCAGCATGTAGCCGTGGGTGTCAACCCACGGATTGGTGGCACCATCGATCGATGAGCCGCGAAGCGGCGGTAGCTGTCGCCGCTTCGCGGCTAGGGATGCGGGGGGATCACGCGCTCTGCGGGCTAACGCCCGCAGCTACGCGCTGTCACCGCTTCGCGGTTGCTTCCGCCTTCGCGGTTGCTTACTGGCTTCCACTTCTAGGCAGAACGGTGGTGTCCTGCTGGGTTTCGCGAGGTGTCGGGCGCTCAGCCGAGTAGACTCGCGCACGAATGACTATGAGACCTGGAACTTGTGGCTCCAACACGAACACGTATGTCAGCGATTCTTGAGCTCGCACGGAATTGATCTCGGCAAACCGCAATGTATTGTCGGCACCGAACTCGGTGCGCACCGGCGTGCCGTCGTACAGGTTGGTGGCACCTTCGAACCGCACCCCTTGGGGTAGCTGCAAGTCGACGCGGACATTGCGATCGATCAGATTTTGATTATTGCGAATCGTCAGCGTGTAACGCACCTTGTTACCGACCAGGGTTGGGTCGCCGTAGTCCGAGAGTTGAATTTCCCATTCGCCAGTGCGCTGCGTCGTGCCCGAACCGTCACCGGCTGTCGGTGGTGTCACTGGGGGTGTCACAGGCGGCATTACAGGAGACCCACCATCGGGCGCGCCCATATTTGGTGGCAGGGTGGGAGGTAGCGTTGCCGGAGGCGTGACCGGCGGTCTGACTTCGGTGGTCACGGCTTGGTAGGTTACCGAGTCGCTGGCCTGCACCCCTTCCGCCGCAGCGACTTGGGCCGACAGCGTACCTTGTGCCGCCGGTGCGATGCATT
>CAKQNH010000601.1 GCA_934255105.1 uncultured Pirellulaceae bacterium | reverse complement strand
TCGGTGACCTTCGAAGCCAAGACGCCAGGTATTGCCCGCTTCTTAGCCGACCCGGCAGACGTCAAGCCTGCCTCCAATTCGCTGCTGTTCGATACCGCAGCAATTGCAGTTCCCATCGAGCAGATTCGCTATTTGGGAACGACTGTTGAGATAGTAGGAGATGGCGTGCTTTTCCCCGTGGCCATCGATGACAACATAATCGAACCCGTTCCCGTCAATGGTTCTAAGTTGATCGATGTGCTGGCCAACGACTTGCCTGGTTCTTCGGGTCCAATCAGTCTGAAGCCAGGAGGCTTGGGCACGCCGCTCAGCGGCACGGTAGTAATTAACGGCACTCAAGTACGCTACACCCCGCGTTTGGGCTTCGAAGGGGTGGATCAATTTACCTACACGCTGGTGGACGCTGCTGGCAATGAGAGCATCGGACGTGTAACGCTCAAGGTGGGTAATAACACGGCAGCCGATGACATCGTTAAGTTGCCGCTGCGTGTCACCGACCTAAATGGCACGCCCATAACGCAAGTGGCTGTAGGCCAACAGTTCCAACTGCGTGGCTACGTCCAAGATCTGCGCACGACGGGCGACTTGGGAGTGTTCGCGGCTTACCAAGACATTATCTACTCGTCGACGCTAGCCACCCCAGTGCTCAGCACAACCAACCCGCTGGGCTTCGAAATTACCTTTGGCCCCAAGTATCAACGAGTTCTGGAAGGTGATGTTCTCACACCAAGTTTGTTCAACGAACTGGGGGCGGTAGCAACCACCAATGACCATGCCGACTATGGTGGTGCCGAGCATTTGATGTTCACCATTACCATGACCGCCAAAGCGTTGGGCACCGCAACTTTTGTAGGCGATCCGGCGGATATCTCACCGCGGCACGACACGCTGGTCTTTGACCCCGTTGCGCCCGTGACGTTTGGCAAAATTGGTTATGGAGTCTCCTCGGTCGCCATCGTAGGGGTCACTACCTTCGCAGGTGGCGGCGGTGAGTACACCAACAATTCGAGCCCGCTGGACGTAAATAACGACGGCTACATTTCGCCGATCGACGTGCTGGCTGTGATCAATGCCTTGAACTCTGGCGGTTCGCGTTCGCTGCTAGAAGGCAACGGCGAAGGAGAGGGTGCATACCACTTCTTCATCGACACCAACGGCGATGGCGTGCTCAGCCCGATTGATGCCTTGCACGTGATCAACTACCTCAATGCCCACAGCCAAGGTCGCTATGCCGAAGGAGAAGGCGAAGGCACGCCTGCCGCAACGGCCCAGGCAGCCAGCGACGCTGTCTACTCGGACGATCTGCTCTACTCGGACAATTTGTTCGACGATGGCGTCGATGAACTGGTCGCCCAGCTAGCGCCTGACATCGAGCAGACGTGGAAGAGGGAACGCCGATAGCATTCACCGTGGGGCGTGCGAATTGTGGCGACTTTGGCTACGATAATAATTCGCCCCACGATGCTAATAAAGAAACGGTCTCGGAGTGTACTCCGAGACCGTTTTCTATTTAGCGAGGTTGCGGTCGCAAGCGGGGGTTTGCTACCTACGCAATTTCTTTCCGCAGGAAACCGCCACTCAAGCTGAGAACCTGTCGGATTTAGAAGTTATACAACGCACCGACATTCAAACCGTGCAGGATGAGCGAGCTGCTGGTGTTGTAGTTGGCGATGTCGTCGTAGTTTGCAAAAGTTTCGCGAACATTGTCGGGCGCGGTGGCGACACCGGACACATACATTGCTCGATAGCCGACGGTCCCAGTCCACTTGGGCGACAGACGCACGCCCACGCCCGAGCCAATCTCTCCCATGAAGGCGATGGTGTCCTTCGATTCGTCGAAGTCGTACAAGCCATAGTTATTGGGGTTAGCCAGCGGGCGATTGTCATGCAGATAGGCGACATTTTCATCCGTCCCTAGGCGCGTCAGCATCCGCGAGTGGTTATTGAAGATCCCCGCCTTGCTGGTGCCGTACAGATTGACTCGCCGACCTAGGCAGTAATCCAGGCGGCTGCCCAACTGAAATCCGAACAGGTCGTTGGTCGTGTCGACGTTGTAATACAGGTCGTCGTCTGAGCGATCGATCATTCGGTCATTTAGGCTAGCGGCGTACTGCAAGTTGTCCGTAAAGTGGAAGTAGCGGAAGCCAGCCAGCCACGATACGTTCAAACGACTGCCGCAGGTGGGGGCGATCAAACCACATGGTCCAGTAGCGCATTTGGACGAGGCAGAAGAGCATGCTCCACACCCAGCTCCACCGCAGTAACCACAATTGTTTCCATGGTGGCCGCTGCCGCTGAATAGCGATCCAGCCGTCGACATGTTGAAGTTGCGCGCGGCACCACCCACGGCAAATCCCAGTAGGTTTACCTCTACGTTATGGTAGTTGCTCGAGCGACGCAGTTCGTGAGCGCGCGCATTGTTAAACCACTCCGCCACCGGATAGGGCATGGTGGGCATGGGCATCGTAGGCGCAGTTGGCATTTCCAGATATTGGAAAGGAATGCGAGTCCTCAGATCGCCGGGCATGCCCGTTCGCAGCACAGACTGCTCGCTGGGATAGAGCCCCCAGTAGCTCGCCTGAATCGCGTTCTTTCCGCAGTTGAAGTAGCGTCCCACACTGGCTTCAAAACCACCCATGGTTCCCATGCGGGCGCTTTGCGTAGTAAGCAAGTCGGTGTTGTAGTCGAAGCCACTAAGGGTGAGCGGCATTTGGTGATTGTCGATGCGTTGGAAGATCAACGCACCGGCACCGAAGAACCAAGGCTTGGCACCGCTAGGCAGCCCGCCGCCGATGTGCCCACCTCCCAGGCCAGATTGTAGCGGCCTTCCAAAGACTTGGCTGTTTCCAGCATAGGCATTGCCGCCAAAGTATGCGGGAGCATAGCCGCTGGCGTTGGGAGCCACCATCTGGTTATAGCCGTAGTCGACCGGCGGCTGATACTGCTGCATCGGTTGAGTTTGGCAACCATTGCAATCTGCTGCCCATTGCTGCTGTGGTTGCTGCATCTGTTGCGGTTGCTGCATTTGCTGTGGGGCCAGCATTTGCTGTGGGGCCAGCATATTTTGCTGCATCGGCTGGGACATCGTCGGTGCCGGTGTAGGAATCTGCTCCAGACCACCCTGCGTCGGCAGCCCGTAGACGGCGCCCTGTTGGTTCTGTGTAGCAACCAATTGATAGGGATTGGGTTGCTGGTAAGTGTTGCCCTGTGGATACTGGCCAGCCTGTTGCATCTGCGGCTGGTACTGCTGTTGAGGAACTTGTGGCAAGCTCTGTAGCATGCTGCCAGCCCGCTGCTGCACCGGGTAGGAACTGGGCCCGAAATTGTTTTGAGCGTTCGGGTATTGGCCGAACGCAGTGGTCGATGTGATCCAGCCCAAACTAAGCGCTAGGGCTGGGAGCCATAATTTTTTCACTGCAAACCTCCTTGCAAAAAATGCGTCAATCCCTTGACTTGGGGGCAGTCCATGCCCGCATAGCAGTCTCTTTGCTACCCAAGTCACCAAGGCATTGTGCCTTGGGCGTAGGTAAAGGGTAAACGGAACACGCCGCGTCCAGGACCGGCAAATCGCCAGACCTAGCAATTGCTGGGTATGCGTCTTCCTCTCATCCCACCAATCGGCAAGCCAAGCGGACCGCGAACAGACATTGAGGATTGCCTCCGCTCCTTTTCTGATTCCCTTACCGGAGAAGATGCAATTTTGAATCAGCTTGCCCAATACGCAAAACCACCGACGAGCCCTCATATTGGGCAGGCGTTAAAGTCTGCCGTCGTGACTTTCGGCACGCTTCGCCTATTTGAGTGACCGCAGTGTTTATGTAAAACAAAACAGGGCACCGCTCACATCTGAGCGCGCC
>CAKQNH010000600.1 GCA_934255105.1 uncultured Pirellulaceae bacterium | reverse complement strand
CACCTGCCGCGATGACCAACATAATCGCCAGCACTTGGCCTTTCATCTGCGTTAGGTCGCGAACGAGTTTTCGATCTAGTTTGCGCATCTACCACTCGAGCTCCGACGCATTGATACGGCTGTGATTCACTTGAACGTCGACAATCTGACCATTGCTAAGCGAGATCACGCGATCGGCCATCTTGGCAATAGCCGCATTATGCGTGATGACGGCGGTTGTCGTCCCCAGATCGCGGTTGATGCGCGCAATGGCTTCGAGCACAACTATCCCAGTCTCCACATCGAGCGCACCTGTGGGCTCATCGCACAGGAGCACTTTGGGTTTCTTGGCGATAGCCCGAGCGATGGCCACTCGCTGTTGCTCTCCGCCGGAGAGTTGCGCTGGAAAATGGTCGGCGCGCTCCTTGAGGTTTACCAACCCCAAGGCTTCCAGCGGGTGCATGGGGCGGTCGGCAATTTCCGTGATGAGTTCTACGTTCTCGCGGGCAGTTAAGCTGGGTATCAAATTGTAGAACTGGAACACAAAGCCGACATTCTCGCGGCGATACCTGGTCAACTCCGCATCGCCGCTGGCAGTCAACTCTTGATCGCGGTAGTAGACACTACCAGCGGTCGGTACATCGAGACCGCCAAGGATGTTCAGCAGAGTCGACTTGCCGCTACCCGATGCGCCCAGCAGCACTACAAATTCATGGTCGTAAAGTTCCAACGTGACGCCACGCAGCGCGTGGACTTGCACTTCCCCCATCTGATACACCTTGGTGACGTCGACAGCGCGGAATACAGCGGTCTTTTGTGAAGTGGCTTTCATTGCCTGGTCCGTATTGGTGTGCATTCTGGACGGATTGTAGCGGAAGTCGTCAAGACTTTCGGCTAGGGGAGCTGCCGAAACTCTTGGCGATGTCCGCTAGGTTAAAATTCACAGGTTAGGAGCGTCGAGCCACGTTGAATGGTACTCTGAATACCGACGCGGAGCGTCGAGCCACGTTGAATGACCTAGGCGTCGTTGCAAAGCAGGAATGGTGCGGTGCGGCTAGCCTTTGATTTTGCGACCTTGGTCGGTGGCCCCTGGGCGACAACCAGTCCCCCTTCGTCGCCAGCGCCGGGGCCGATGTCGATGATCCAGTCGCTGCTGCTAGCGACCTGCATATCGTGCTCGACCAAAATGACCGTGTTGCCCGCGTCGACTAGACCATTCAATTGCGACATTAGCATCGACACGTCTGCCGGGTGCAGCCCAGTGGTCGGTTCGTCGAGAACGTAGAGTGTGTCGCCGCGGTGCGCACGCTGTAGCTCGGTTGCAAGTTTGATGCGTTGAGCCTCGCCACCGGAAAGCTCCGTCGCGGGCTGACCGAGCCGCAGGTAGCCCAGGCCGACTTGCAGCAAGGCATCCAGCGCGCGGAGAACCGGAGCCTCTTCTGCAAAGAACGCGCGTGCGGATTCGACTGTCAGGTCGAGCACTTCGGCGATGTTCTTATCGCGATACGTGATCTCCAGGGTCTGTTCGTTGTAGCGCTGGCCATGACAGACTGGGCACGGCGTGTAAACGCTGGGGAGAAACAGCAACTCGACGCTGACAAAGCCGGCGCCTTCACAGTTGGGGCAGCGTCCCTTGGCAACATTGAACGAAAATCGCCCAACATCATATCGCCTTGCCTTAGCCTTGCGGGTCTCTGCGAACAACCTACGAACATGGTCGAACAAGCCGGTGTATGTGGCAAGGTTGGATCTCGGCGTGCGGCCGATCGGCTTCTGGTCAACTGCCACTAAACGCCGTACATGTTTCATTCCGGCGACGATTCGCCCACCGGTAGACGTATCCAGCTCCCGTTCTAGCAAATCGACTTCACCGCTCGGAGCCTCGACTGTCTTTACCTGCCCCAAGTTTTCGCCGACGAGTTCGACCAGCGCCTGGCTGACAAGACTCGACTTACCCGAGCCCGACACACCGGTAACGGTCGTCAGTACGCCCAGCGGAAATGCAACGTCTAGCCCTTGCAGATTGTTTCGCTCGACCCGTTCCAATTTGAGCCAACCCGTCGGCTTTCGCAACGCATCACTTGTAGCAGAAGTCGCTAAGACTTTCGGGCCACATGTAGTGGACGTCGCTAAGACTTTGGAGCTGCCGTCGCGCGCCGCCGAGCCGAACAAGTACTGAGAGGTATGCGATTCTGCAACGTCGCGCATGCCGTCAAGTGGTCCACTGTAAATCACTTCGCCGCCGCGTGTTCCCGCATCCGGCCCGATGTCCACGATCCAGTCGGCTTGTCGAATGACGCTCACGTCATGCTCAACAACGAACAGAGAATTGCCAGCTCGTTTGAGTTCGTCGAGCGCACCGAGCAGCGCTTGAGTGTCGGCCGGATGCAATCCAGCCGAGGGTTCGTCCAACACGTACACGACGCCGAACAGTTGCGAGCGAATTTGAGTGGCCAAGCGCAATCGCTGCAACTCCCCTGGAGACAACGTTGGCGTACTCCGCTCGAGCGACAGATAACCCAGTCCAAGTGTCGTGAGCGATTCGACGCGGGCTAGAATATCGCTGGCGATTCGCTGCGCGACGATCGTTTTCTCGCGCTGCAAGTCGCTCTCAACAGGCTTTGCATCGGCCGCAGCGCGCAGCCGCGCGGCGAGTTCCGTCAGCGTCAACTGCGACAGCTCGCCGATGTCCAGGCCAGCAAACTTGACCGACAGCGACTCGCGTTTGAGTTTCTTTCCGTTGCAGTCTGGGCATTCCGAAATCTGCATGAACTGAGAAACGCGTTTCTTGGTACGGTGGCTTTCCGTCGTGGCGAACGAGTGCAAGACGTAACGACTGGCGCTCGCAAACGTGCCCATGTAGATGGGCGACATGCCTTGTGCTTTCGCCTGGCGAGCTTCCTCGACGCCGAAACCCGCATAAACCGGCACGACCGGTGTCTCGTCGGTAAACAGAATCCAGTCGCGGGATTTGCGGGGTAGCTTCTTCCAGGGTGTGTCGATGTCGTGCCCTATGGACACCAGAATGTCGCGCAGGTTCTGTCCTTGCCACGCGGGTGGCCAAGCGGCAATAGCTCGCTCGCGAATCGTTTTTGTGTCGTCGGGGACGAGCAGTTCTTCCGTCACGTCAAACACGCGGCCAATGCCATGGCAGCGCGGGCAGGCCCCTTCAGGTGTATTGGGCGAGAACGAGTCCGCGTACAAGATGTTTTGGCCGCGGGGATAGGTTCCGGCACGCGAGTAGAGCATGCGAAGGCCGTTAGAAATCGTGGTGACACTCCCCACCGATGATCTGGCAGACGGCGTTCCTCTTTGCTGCTGCAGCGCCACGGCCGGCGGTAGCCCCTCAATGGAATCCACGTCAGGCTCGCCTACTTGATCGATCAAGCGGCGCGCGTAAGGCGACACTGAATCGAGGTAGCGCCGCTGCGATTCGGCAAACAGCGTCCCGAAGGCCAGCGAGGACTTGCCTGAACCCGACATGCCAGTAAATACAACGAGAGCGTTGCGCGGCAAATCGACGTCGATATTCTTTAGGTTGTGGACGCGCGCGCCACGCACCTGAATGCATTGATCAGGGTCGAGAACAACGATTTTAGTTTTCTTTAGAGCGATGGCTGAGCTCTCTTGCGGATGTGGCTAAATAACCAAGTCTAACAATTGACTCTTCCACTGGAAGGAGTCATGAGTTTCTTAGTCCAGCGGCATGGGGCAACCTAGGCTGGGGCATCGCCCCAGGAAATGGCAGATGTTAAGTGGCTTTTAGCCGGCGGCCATATTCAAAAAAACAAACTTGATTGAATATGGCCGTTGGCCAACCGCTAATTATGGCGGTTGGCCAACCGAGCCTGCCCCTTACGTTATAATCGCAGGACATAGTAAAAG